>JACPZV010000247.1 GCA_016195295.1 Acidobacteriota bacterium | reverse complement strand
CTCGCGCGCGAATCCTTCGAATCCGCGCCGCAGATTGCCGAACATCTCGGCTTCGCGCCACGGCAGCATGCCGAGGCGTTTGAGCGTGGCCTCGCCGAATTTCTCGAGCGCGGCGCCATACTCGCGCGGCATTTCGGTGAACGGCGGCGGACCGAATTCCTTCACGCCCAGGTCGAGGAAATGATGCGGGTCGTCTTCCCAGCCGGCGTTGCGCCACAGGTCCGGATCGATGGCGCGCACGACGACTTCCGCGCGATAGTGTTCGAAAAACGGTTTCAGCGGCGGCGGGAGCAGATCGATCGCGCGTCCCATGATGTAGCGGTGGCCGACGAATCCCCAGGCGCGCGCGGACGCCGGCGCGAGGAATAGCGTGAGCAACGCGACGGCAACGATGACTCGGTTTCGCATGCTGCTATATTAGGCGAGCCACAGTCGCGAGCCACGTCACACTTTGGACAATCTGACCCACACCTTGTTCGCGGTGACGCTCGCGCGCACGCCGCTCGGGCGCGCGGGCCGCGGCGCCACCGCCGCGCTGGTCCTCGCGTCAAACGCCCCGGACATCGACATCGTCGCCACCGCCAGCGGCGCGCTGAACTATTTGAAGTGGCATCGCGGGCCGACGCACGGCCCGGTCGGCATCGTGGGTTTGGGCGTCGTCACCGCGGGGCTTGTCTGGGCGGGACAGCGAGTCAACCGCCGATGGAGCGATGAGACACCCGATGCGTCGTTCGGCATGCTCGTCGCCATCTCGATCATCGGCGTGTTGTTGCACGTGCTGCTGGATCTGCCGACCTCATACGGATCGCGCATCCTAAGCCCGTTCGACTGGCACTGGTTCGCGTTCGATTGGGTGCCGATCGTCGACGTCTATCTCTTAATCATTCTGATGGCGGGATTGGTGTTCGGACACAAGTCGCCGGAGGCGCGGCGCCGCAACGCCACGATCGTCCTCACGCTGATGGCGGCCAACTACGGCGTGCGAGCCGCGGCGCATCATCAGGCGTTGGCGCTCCTCCCGCGGGTGTTCGGACCGACGCTGCCTCAGCGGTGCGACGCGGGCGCGCCGCCGCCGGCGGGGCTCCTCGAATCGTGGCCGCGATCCCCCGCACCGGCGCGGCCCGCCTCCGGCACGCGCTGTCTCGTCGAGGTCGCGGCGCTGCCGTCGTTCGGCTCGCCGTTTTCCTGGCGGATCGTCGCCCAGTTCTCGAACGCGTACGAGCTGCGCGACGTCGACCTCCTCGACGCGCGGTTCCGCGGCGCCGAGGACGACGCCGACGTCCCGTGGCGCACCACCCTGCGGTACCCGAACGTCTGGACGCCGTCGGTCGCCACGGCGGCGGCCACGCGCACGGGCCAAGTGTTTCTCGGATTCTCGCGTTTTCCCGCGGCGCGATCGGTGGTCGACGCGCAGGGCATCACGACCGTGCGGGTGACGGATGTGCGGTTTGTGGCCGGTCCAGGTCTGATCGATCAGCCCGTCAGCCGTGACACGCTCTTCGCGGCGCGGGTACGCATCGGCGCGGACGGCCGCGTGATCGAGCAATCGCTCGGCGCACGCTGAGCGTCGTCAGCGGTCGCCGAAGACTTCCGCCTCGAACCGCCAGAGCGACGCGCCGTTTTTCCATGCGTCGCGCGGGAGTCCCGCCTTGACGCAGGTCTGCGCGAGAAACGTCTCGCGATCCCACTTCCACTCGGTCGCCACCTGTGGCAACAGCAACCCGCGACGCCAGTGCATTTCCACGACCAGGCCGTGGCGGCCGATTTCGATCTCCTCGATCGCCGCCACCGACTCGAGGGGACCGAGCAGCGACAGCTCGATGTCGAGATGCGGCAGTTCCGCCGGCGTGACCGCCGGGAACCGGGGATCGTCGCTGCACGCCGCGACGGCGCAGCGCGCGATCACCTGGCCGAGCGCGTCGTGCGCGTCGACGTGGCCGATGCAGCCCCGCAGCTCGCCGCGCAGGTGGAGCGTGACGAACGCGCCGCCCCGGCGCGCGAACACGCCGTCCAATGGAGGCGACGGCGCGGCGCAGCTCTCGACGTGCGCCTCAATCGCGTCACGCGCAAGACTCAGCAGCAGGTCACGGTCTGAAGAAGACGTCATAGGTACGAATGAAATGCAACCACGAAGACACGAAAACACGAAACGGAATCAATGGTCTTCTTCGTGGCTTCGTGGTTTCGTGGTTGCATTTTCGTTGCGATCTCAGGCGAACGTGCCGAACGCGGCGGCAAGGTACCCGACCACCGACGACTTGTCGCCGGACACGTCGCCCGAGTCCGCGTAGCGCAGCACGACGGCGTCGCGGGCGCCGAGCTGCCGGGCGGCGCGCATGACGGCGACCGTGGGTCCGCCGCCGCAGGCGTGATCCGGTCGCGCGTCGAGCGAGGCTTGCAAACCGTCGGCATCGAATCGCGACACGCAGTCGATCACGACGTGATCGAGCGCCCTCGCGGTGGCCGCATCGTGATAGTGAGACAAGTCCGTGCTGGCCACGAGCAGCGTTCGCGTGCCGCGCAGCACGCGGGCGAGTGCCTCGCCGAGCGCGCTCGCCGTCGCGGCTGTTTGATGTCCCATGACGAGCGGCACAATCGGCGCCGCGGGCGCGAGCCGCTGCAGAAACGGCAGCTGCATTTCGAGCGAGTGCTCGCGCGTGTGAGCCGGCGGATGATCGCGAATCACCGCGGTCGACGTCAGCAGCTCGCGCGCGCAGGCCGCATCGATCGGCGCCACGCCGAGCGGCGTCTCGAATCCCCCATCGGCGACGATGGACACGCCGTCGAAGGCGACGAAGTGCGACGGCCCGACGAGGACGAGGCGATCGAAGGTCCGGCCGCGCAGCAACCGGTACGCGTGCGCGGCCACGGGCCCGGAATACGTGAGCCCGGCATGGGGCGCGATGAGGGCCACGAGGTCTCCGTCGAGATCTCGATCGGTTCCGGCGAGATGGCGATCGACGGCGGCGGCGAGCGTCGACGCCGAGCCTGGATACCAACTGCCGGCGACCGCGGCTCGTCGAACCTTCATCAGACTTCTACCTTCTGCCTTTCTGCCCTTCTACCTTCCCGCCCTTCTTTCGCATGTTAGCATTTGCGAATGGCCACGGAATTCACGCGGGATCAGATCGCCGCGATTGCCGCGCTCGCCTGCCTCGAGCTCGATCCCGCCGAGGTCGATCTGTTCGCGCGTCAACTGGGCGAGATCCTCGCCTACGCCGAGCAGGTGCAGCGCGCCGATACGACCGGCGTCCCGCCGACCGCCAGCGTCGTCACCCGCCACGCCGCCGATCGCCGGGACGAAGTGCGTCCCTCGCTCGATCGCGGGACGGCGCTCGAGAGCGCGCCCGATCCGGCGCGTGACGCCGGGTTCTTCAAGGTGCCGCGGGTCCTCGGATGAGCTTCTCGGAGGAGGCCACCGTCCGCGGCGTGCGCGACGCCGTGCGATCGCGCGCGCACTCGGCGTCCGACGTCTGCCGCGAGGCGCTGGCGCGCATCGAGGCGATCGATCCGCGGCTCCACGCGTTCAACACCGTCGTGCCCGACCGCGCGCTCGCGCGAGCCGCGGAGATCGATCGCGATCTGGATCGGTGGCGCGATCGACCGCTGGTCGGCGTGCCGGTCGCGCTCAAAGACAACCTGTGCACGCGCGGCGTGCGGACGACCGCCTCGTCTCGAATACTCGAACATTACGTGCCACCCTACGACGCGACCGTCGTCTCGAGGCTGGAAGAGGCCGGCGCGGTCATCGTCGGCAAAACCAATTGCGACGAGTTCGCGATGGGCTCGTCGAACGAGAACTCGGCGTTCGGCCCGGTCCACAACCCGTGGGCGCTCGATCGCATCCCCGGCGGGACGAGCGGCGGATCCGCGGCGGCGGTGGCCGCGCGTCTGACGCCGCTCGCGCTCGGGTCCGACACCGGCGGCTCGATTCGCCAGCCGGCCTCGCTCTGCGGCGTCGTCGGGCTGAAGCCCACTTACGGCCGCGTGTCGCGCTACGGGTTGATCGCGTTTGCGTCCTCACTCGATCAGAT
>JACPZV010000246.1 GCA_016195295.1 Acidobacteriota bacterium | reverse complement strand
TACGCGAGTCCCATGCTCCGCACCAAGAAAACTAAGCCCGCGAGCACGGGCCAGACGGCGAGGGAAGGAAGCGCATTCGGCATGCGGCTGAGCGCGGCGCTGCCGATCGGTTGAACTAACAAAACCAAGAGCGAGGTCATCGCCAATGGGACATAGAAGTGCAAGAAATTTTTTAGCGTGACCGGTGTCTCGACGCGGTGATACAGGCTGGTGTCTGGTTCCTCCGCTCTGTAGCCCTCGATCTCGTCGAGCGCACTGAGCACGGCCGACACGTCGCGCATGCGGTGCAATTCACCCCACACGCGGCTGTCGGAGGCTGGAACTGCCGCCGGGTAGATCCCCAGATCGAAGAGCGCGGCGGGAATCCAACCCCGCCCGATGGGCGCGAGCTGCGAATCGATGCCCGAGCGGCCCGGGCGCTCGAACCCACTCATGAGCGTGCCGTAGAAGAACACGAGATCGGTCATTGCCGTGGATCGAGTGAACGGGAGGATCTAATGGCGTGCGCGCCGAGGAGTGTAGGGGGCGGCGCGGGAGGGCGTCAAGCTCGGCAACGCCGCCGAGACAAACGTTTACGTCGCGGGTCAGTGCACGGGGGGCTTCGGGGCGGGCATCTTCCGAGACGCACCGGGCACCATGTCGAACACTTCGGCCGGCACGGCGAACGACAGCGCGACGGTCTTGCCCGTCCCGCCGAGCTCGAACGACTGCATCATCGCTTGCAGCTCCGGCCTGGATCCCGTCTGCATTTTGGCCAGCGCCATGAACCCGCGAACGACGTCACGCAGGTTGTTGGCGGCTTCATCATCGCGCGCCTCGGCGCGGATCATTCCGCGGATCCCGCCATTGACGCGGCCGCTGACCGAGAACCACGTAATCGCGGGCAATTGACCCGAGACGTTCTGCGGCAGGTGTGCCTGCGAGGTCAGCGCGTCGAACCGACCCACCGCCCAGACGTTGCCGCCGTCAAGCGAGCGCACCAGGTTCATCAGTTCCTCGTTGCCCGTGACGCTCTGTAAGCCGGTCTGCGGGTTGTCGCCGGACTGATGGAGATCGATGGCGCGCCGAATCAGCTTTGTGCTGCCCACGGCGACCAGACCGGGCTCGAGAAAGGCGACGGACAAACCGGAGGCAGACACCGGGGGCGCCGTGGCCGGCAGATCCGCGACGATGAGTCGCTTGGTCTTGTAGTCTTCGACTTGCGCGCCGTGATCGCGCATCAGCGCTTCGATCTTCACCTCGTCGAAACGGCCACGCGCCAGCACCATTCCCGCTCCGGGGACGTTCGTGCTGTCCGGATCCGGATTAAGCGAGGCGACGACGCGGTCGATGTCGGTTTCGATGTTGATTCCGGTCTGGTTCTCGAACTCGCGCTGCCCGTTCTCCTGCATCGGCACGACGCGGCGGATCTTCTGCCGCAGCTCGGAGTTCATCACTTCCTGCACGTTCGCAAACGCGATGACGGTCGCATCGCGCGGAATGAACTGCAGCTCCTCGGGACCGCCACGGCGCTGGAACGCGCCCATCGGCAGCCCCACGTAGTACGCCACCAAGCCGGTTCCGAGGCCCACCCCCATTACGAGAAGCGAAGCAATCACGAAATACCGAGTCTTGGTCGTCATTCGACAGCGCCTCAACATTTTATACGCGCAGTACTTGCCGCGTGTTCCCATTATCGGCCTTCCCAGCTATTGATCAAGGACGAACTCCCGCTGCTCCACCGCCCGGCCGGCGAGCCACAACGTGACGCCGACGATGAGCGCCAAAGCCAGCACGCTCGTGGAAATCGACGGGACTTCGCGGAACACCTGGAGCAGCACGCTGACGGTCGAATCCTGGGGCATCTCATGCTTGACGAGCGCCTGCAGATAGTAGGCAACGGTCAGCCGCTTGAGGTAACCCGGGAACAACAAGACGGCCGGTTCCCACCCGAACGCGAACACGAGTCCGACGATGAGCGGCCGCGTGAGGCGCGTGCCGACCAGTGCGAAGACCGCGCCGTACGCCGTCAGTCCAACTGCCAGCATCGCCAGATCGGAGAGCAACGGCGGAAATGCCTCGCCGATGCTGGAGCCGCCAATCGGCACGATGAGAAAGAACACGAGCAGGACGGACGGCAGCACCAACAGCACGGTGCAGACGAGATACGCGAGAAACTTCCCGAACAGGACCGCTCGTCGCGGGATCGGCCGCGTGAAGAGGTACGTGATGGTCTTATCGTCCACTTCATCCGCGATGAGCGACGTGCCGTAGAACACGCCGAGCACAGGCACGATGAACCGGATGTAGAGCAGCCAGATCATCATGCCGAACACGGACGCGCCGGCCGCTTGCGCCCCGTTGATTCGGAATCCCGACGCGTACAGCACGGAGACGACGCGCAGCGCGAGCGCCAGAAGCACGGGGCCGCCGAGCAGCAGTCCGAGAAAAACGGAGCGGCGCGACCACAACATCTGGCCGAGCGACAAATCGAAGACGCGCGCCGAGGACGCGAACACCGTGGGCGTGACGCGCGGCGTCTCGGGCTGGGTCATGACTTCACCAGATACTGGAACACGGCCTGCAGATTGTCGTCGGGCGACGTGACTTCGTGGATCGCGCCGAGCTGTCCGGAGGCCGCCAGATCGGTAAGCCGCGCATAGAACGCGTCGGGCTGTCCGGTTTGCACAACGACGGCCTCGCCTTCGAACTTGAGGCTCAGTACATCGTCGTGGCCGAGGAACTCCCGCGCGAGCGCGCGCGTGTGGTCGGCCTTGATGTAGACGCTGTGCGGATGCTTGTCGATGAGTTCGCGAATCTGGTGGACGTTGCCTTCGGCCAGGATGCGCCCCTGATTGATCAGGAGGATGTTGGCCGTCATCGATTCGATCTCGTGGAGGATGTGGCTGGACACCAGCACGCTCTTGCCGGCGCGGCCCCATTCCTTGATCAGACGGATCGTCTTGCGGCGCGCGAGCGGATCCATGCCGGCCAGCGGCTCGTCCAGGATCAGCAACTCCGGATCGTGGGCGAGCGCCTGCGCCATCTTCACGCGCTGGCGCATGCCCTTGCTGTAGGCGCCGATCTTCTTGTCCGCCGCATCGAGCAGCTCGACCGCCTCGAGGGCGCGCCGCGCCATCGCGGCCGCCTCGGCCTCACCGATCCCATTGAGCCGCACGAGCGCCGTCACCCACTCGCTGCCGGTCATGCGCTCGTAAAAGGCGTCCTGCTCAGGGCAAAAACCAATCCGCACGTACAAGCCAGAATTACGCCAGATCGGCTCGCCGAGCACGGTGATCGCGCCCTTGCTCGGTTTGAGCTGACCCGTGACGAGCTTCAAGAACGTCGACTTGCCCGCGCCGTTTGGACCCAGCAGTCCGGTGATGCCTGGCGGCAGGGACACGGATACGTCGTTGAGACCGATGACTTGACCGTACCACTTCGACAGGTGATCGGCCGAAACGACGGGTTCCACGTTCCGAGTTCCAGGTTCCGGGTGCCGGGTGCCGGGTGCCGGGTGCCGGGTGTCGGGTTCGAGGTTCATACGACGACTTCGACGCCGCGAACGCGACGCTCGAGCACGAGGCCGGAGACCGTAATGAGTCCGAGGATCATCAACAGCGACACCGGCCACGGCGTCGAGTACTTCAGCGGCAGACGGAAAATCGCGTCGCCGACCTGCGACAAGTTGGCCGGGAACGACACCCAGGAGAACGCCGTGCTCCGCGTCACGGCCAACAGCACGCCGTAGATCGCCTGCGTGAAGAAGAGGACGGCCGCATACAGAATCCCGACGTAGCGGCTGCTCTTCGACAGCGACGACAGGGCGAGCATCGCCGTCGCGACCATCGTCACCTGCAAGAACGAGAAGAGCGTGATGGCGGGAAACAGGTACGCGTTGTTCTGGAAGAAGGTGAAGTTGCCCGCGAACGCGATTTGCACGATGAGCAGCAGAATGGCGGGCACCCATGTGACGACTAGCAGAAACGCCATCAGAATCGCGAGTTTGCCGAAGACGTACTCGGCGCGCGTCAGGGGTTTCGAGAGGTAGATCTGCAGGGCGTTCGCGCGCCGGTCGTTGGCGATCAACCCCGCGCCCACGTACACCGTAACGAAGAACACGAAGATTTCCTGCTGATCCAGAAACTGGCGGAAGGTGTCCGCCGAAGGCGCGAGGAACGCCGCCTGCGGCAGGTTGGCGGCCGCGTAGATCTGTACGGCCCGCACGAAGAAGGGGAACCACGAGAGGAGCAACAGACCGAGGAACGCGCGCTTGGCGGCCAGCGCGCGGATGCCGGCGCGCGTGATGACGGTCCATCCGTATCCGCGCGGCGCCTTGCCGCCGCCGTAGCGTCGATAGCCTTGATCGTGAATCGGCATCTAGAGGCTCGTGGCCGGTGACCGGTGGCTGGTGGCTGGCGTCATTTCTCACCGACGGCGTGGGCGAACACGTCCTCGAGCGTCGACACGCTGGGCCGCAGATGGCGCACCTGCACGCGCTCGGCCGCGGCGAGCGCGAAGAGCTGGCGCGCGCCGCCGTCGCCGGGCACGAAGACGCGCATGATGTCCTCGTCTGTCGAGTGGCAGTCGAGACCCGCGGCGCGCAGCCGGTCCACAAACGGATCGAGCACTCCAGTCGGCGTCTTCACGCGCAGCTCGTAGAGGCGGCCGCGCGGCTGCTTGAGCGCCGCAATCGGACCCGCGGTCGCCACGGCGCCTTTGTCCATCACGACGACATGGTCGCAGGTGTATTCGACGTCGGGCAGCAGGTGCGACGAGAGGATGAGATTGACGCCCTTGTTATGGGCGAGGTCGCGAACGAGTTCGAGCATCTCGTCGCGCCCCCTGGGATCCATGCCGTTGGTCGGCTCGTCGAGAAACAACAAATCCGGATCGTGCACGAGCGCCTGCGCGAGCTTGATGCGCTGCTTCATGCCGGTCGAGTACGTCTCCACGTTGCGGTAGCGCGCTTCGCCGAGACCGACGTAGAACAGCATTTCGTGCGCGCGCTGCATCGCGTCGACGCGTGGCAGGCCCGCCAGCTCGCCGCAGTACGCGACAAACGAGACGGCGTTCATCCCGGGAATGTGCGCGTCGCTCTCGGGCATGTAGCCGACGCGCGCGCGAATCTCGAGCGGCGACTCGGCGACGTTCAAGCCGAGCACGCGCAGATGCCCGCGCTCGGGCACGATGAACCCGAGCAGCGACTTGATCAGGGTGCTCTTGCCGGCGCCGTTGGGCCCGAGCAGGCCTACGGCTCCCGCCGCGAACGACGCGGTCACCTCGCGCAGCGCCGGGCTCTTGCCGTAGGCGACCGTCACGCGGTCGAGCGTGACGACAGGATCCGTCTCAGCCATCCGCTTTTGATATACGGTTCGTGGGACCGAAAAGGTCCGCCCTTCCACAGTCGCGCGGGCCTTTCAGGCCCGCGATTACAGCGTTCCTCGCAACCCGAGCGCGTCGGCGCGCGCGCGCATGAACGTGATGACGTTGGTGATGTGCTCCTCGAGCGGCAACCCGAGCAACTCGGCGCCGGCGACGAGATCTTCGCGCTTCACCCCGCGCGCGAACGCTTTGTCCTTCATCCGCTTCTTGACCGAACTCGCCTCGAGGTCGAGCACGCTCTTG
>JACPZV010000266.1 GCA_016195295.1 Acidobacteriota bacterium | reverse complement strand
CGCTTCGAACATCGGCGCCACCGGTCGTCACGGCGAGGTCCTGGAGACCGTCGAAGTTGTAGAAGAACGACGACGCGCCGGCCGTGCCCATGTCGGTCACCGGCACGCCTTCGAGGCCCCAGGTGTTGTCGGCCGGGAGCGCCCCCTTCGCGAGGTACGTGGACTGCTCTCCGGAGGCGGCGCCGCCGACATTCACCTGGTCGACATACACCGTCGGCACCGTCTGCAGAACCACCGATGGATCGCGTGCGCTCGGGATGTTCTGCAGCTCTTCGAGACCCGCGTGCGTCGTCACGGCCGCGCGCCCGGGATCGACCGTCACGGTCGCGCTCGCCGCGCGCTCGCCGTCCGCGTTGCTGGCGGCCGCGAGATAGACGCGGACGGCTGTCGCGACGCCGGCAACCACTTCGACGCGGTCGCTCGAAAAGGGCGTGAGGCCCGGCATCGTGCCTTTGACGGTGAAGAGACCGATGGGAAGGTTCAGGAAGTGCGCTTGCCCGAAGACGTCAGAGATCTGCGTGGCCTCCATCGGACCGGTCACGCTGACCGAGACGCCCGCCAGCTTTTTCCCTGCGGAGTCTTCGACCACGACGTCGATGCGTCCGGTGTAGACCTGGGCGGACAGCCGCCCGATGCCGCCCAGAATCGTCAGTGCCGCCAGCAATACGACGCGCTTCCCTATCTGACTCGTCATGTGCGCTCGGCTCCCCGAAAAGAATCATCATAGCGCGGACGACGCGAAGACCTCGTGTGTCGGCGTCCAGCGGACGGCCGCCGCCGAACCAAATGATCCGCGTTATGATGCGCATGATACCGATGCAGGACACCTGCGCGTGCGCCGGCTGTGGCGTCGCGCCCACGGCGCCTTTCGCGCGCGACACTCGACGTCGGAAATGAGTCGCGGAAAACAAACGCGCACGCCGCCGGCCGATCGCCGACGCGCCTGGCGACGTTCAGTGGTGGCCGCACTCGTCGCCCTCTCCGCGCTCATCGCCGTGGGCGTCGCGTCGCGGTTCTGGACGAGGACGCCGGCGAGGCCGTCCGGGCCGGTCGTTCTCATTTCAATCGACACGCTTCGGGCCGACCACCTTCCCGTCTACGGGTATCGGGCCGTTCGCACGCCGACCATTGACGCGCTCGCCGCCGACGGCATCGTGTTCGAGCACGCGTACGCGCATTCTCCGCAGACACTGCCGTCGCACCTGTCGATCCTCTCCGGCCGGCTGCCGTTCGAGCATGGCGTCCGCGACAACATCGGCTTCGTGGTCAGGCCGGACGAGGTGCTGCTGCCGACGATGTTGCACGAGGCGGGTTTTGCCACCGGCGGCTTCGTGTCGGCCTACGTGCTGCGCGACGAGACCGGCATCGCGCACGGGTTCGACCATTTCGACGCGAGGCTGCCGCCGTCCTCTCCCGAGATCGCCGTCGGCGAACTGCAGCGGGACGGCACCGCGACGCTGGCGGCCGCCGACGCGTGGCTCGACGGCCTTGGGTCGCCACACTTTTTCCTGTTCTTCCACCTCTACGAGCCGCATTCACCGTACGCCCCGCCGTCCCGGTTCGGCGAGTACGCGCCCTACGACGGCGAAATCGCATATGCCGACGAGATTGTCGGCGGGCTCGTCGCGTCGCTCAAGCGACGCGGACTGTACGACGACGCGCTCATCGTCCTGCTGTCGGATCACGGGGAGGGGCTCGGCGATCACGGCGAGCAAGAGCACGGGCTCTTTCTCTACCGCGAGACGATCACGGTACCGCTGGTCGTCAAGCTGCCGCAGGAACAGAACGCTGGCCGCCGCGTCGCCACGCCCGTGCAGCACATCGATGTGGTTCCGACGATTCTCGACACGTTGAAGTTGCCGGCGCGGCCCGGCTTGCGCGGGCGTTCGCTCCACGCCCTCTTCACCGGCGGCACGATCCCGGAGCAGGGGCTCTATGCCGAGGCGCTGTACTCGCGGTACCACTTCGGGTGGAGCGAGCTGTTCGCGCTGACCGACGACCGGTACTCGTATATCCGCGCGCCTCGCGACGAGTTGTACGACCTGCAGCAGGATGCGGGTGAGCGGCGTAATGTTGCATCCGAGCGCGAGTCGACGCGGGTGGCCATGCGAAACGCGCTCGAGCACTTGACCTCCGGCGCAGCGATCGACGCGCCGAGCGATGTCAGCCCCGACGCGCGCGAGCGTCTTCGTGCGCTCGGCTACGTCGGCATGGCGCCTCACGCTACCGGGTCCTCGGCTACGGCCTTGCCCGACCCCAAGGACAAGGTGCAGGTGCTCGAGCGCTACCGCGCCGCGATCGCACTGGTCCGCCGGGGGAAGTTCGACGACGCGCTCTCGAACTTCCAGGGCATCGTGAAGGACAACCCAATGATGGCCGACGTCTGGAGCGAAATCGGAGGACTGACACTTCGCCTCGGACGTCCCCGGGAGGCGCTGGTCGCCTATAAACGCCTCGTCGAGGTTGCACCGCATGATCCCGCGGCGCTGATCAGCGTCGCCGACACGTTGCTGATGCTCGGACGACTCGACGAGGCGCGCGCGCAAGCCGCGGTGGCGGCCGAGACGGCGGGGGCCGGCGATACCCGCTGGCGCGCGCAGGCCCACCGGGCGCTGGCCATGATTGCCCTGGCCCGCCACGACGAAGGGGACGCGCGCGCGGAGGCGCAACGCGCGCGCGAGATCGACCCAGCGCTGCCGATGCCCCAGTTCGTCGAGGGGCTGCTTCGCTACAACCACGGCCAGTTCGACCTCGCTGTGCCGTTCTTGGCGGGGGCACTGAAGGCGAGCGGCGCGAGCCTCATCCAAGTGCCTGAGCTCCGTTACTATCTGGGTGACGCGCTGGCGCGCCTCGAGCGGTACTCGGACGCGGAGCCGGTGCTCGATGACGAGATCCGCCTGTTCCCGCACGATCTTCGCGCTCGCGCCGCGCTCGCCATGCTGTACCGCGCGACCGGCCGCGCCGACGCGTCGGACCGGGTCGTCTCGGAGATCCTGCGCGTGGCACCCACCGCCGAGGGCCGGACGCTGGCGGAAAAACTTCGCGGGATGTTCCGCAATCGGTAGGGCCACTTGCTCGATACGCGCGTATCAATCGTCGCGTCAGCAGGGCTGATCGCTGCAATCGCCGCCGGCTGCGGCGGCAGCACCTCGTCGTCTTCGTCGCCCACGACGCCCACGACCACGCAGCCCTCCGGCGTCTCAGCCTGCGGCGTGATCGTGAGGGGCGTCGCCTCATTCCCCTCGATCGTCCAGGGCACAGCCTGCGGTCTCGACGCGTCGGTCGTGCTGGTGAACATGCGCGACAAGGACGGCCTGCCGATCGGCGCCTGCTCGGGCACGGTCATCGCGCCTCGAGCCGTGCTGACGGCCGCACATTGCCTCGTTGGGGACACCGCGGCCGTCCGCATCTTCCCTGGCACCGGCGCAGAAGTGCCCGCCGAGTCGTTCCGCACGTACCCTGCCTTTCGAGAGAACGATTCGTCGTCGCTCGACATCGGGATCGTCATCGCGTCGCAGGATCTCAACCGCCTCCCGGTTCGGCTGCTCGTCAGTCGGTCGGCGCAAGTCGGCGAAGCCGCGGTGATTGCCGGCTGGGGCAAGGACCAGCTCGGCAACGGCACCATCTTGCGGGCCGGCACGACGACCATCTCCAGCGTCGGCGCGACGTTTCTGCAGACGCAAGCCGGCGGCACCATGAGCAGCGTCTGCCAGGGCGACTCCGGCGGACCGCTGCTCCTCTCCGAAGGCGGCGTGTGGGCGATTGCCGGCGTGACGTCGGCCGTCACCGTTAGCGGCTCATGCACCGCGGGTACAAATTTCTACACGAATGTGCGCCATCCGGACAGCACAGCGTTCATTTTCGGACAGGTGCCTGACGCCCTCCGCCAGTGACGATTGTGAGTACAATCGTCTTCTTCGCCGAGGGATGCCATGAACGTGCGGTCGCTCGCGTCCGCGATGCTCTTCGCTTCGTCGTCGTTTGCGCAATCGACCAGTCCCAGCACGCAGGCGCCGGTGTTTCGATCCGGCGTCGACGTCGTGCGCGTCGACGTGCGCGTGACCAACGACGAGGGACATCCGATCGCCGATCTGCGTCCCGACGAGGTGCAGATCAAGGAAGAAGGCGCGCTGCGGCCTGTGCTGCTGTTCCAGCACGTCGAAGCGCCGAAGGGCAGCTACGCGGAGGCGGCGCAGCGGACAATTG
>JACPZV010000284.1 GCA_016195295.1 Acidobacteriota bacterium | reverse complement strand
ATCCCCATCGTCCGGAAGTAATCCGGCGTGACGACGTTGCTGAGCGCCTGGTCCGGAGCCGCGTCGCTTCGCGCGCGGCCCTCGAGCGCGAACGCGCGCAACGGCAGGCCGTGAATGTCGAGTGGCACCGAGGTCGCGATCGCGGCCGCCTCGACGCCCGGCAGGGCGCGCAGACCGACGAGCAGCCGCGTCGCGAAGTCGCGCGCAACCGACGCATCGACGTTGCGCCCGGTGAGATCGTACGCGGCGAGCAGCACGCCGTCGCGCCGGAAGCCGGGATCGGCGTCGCGGGTTTCACTGAAGCTGCGGACGAAGAGCGCCGCGGCCATAATCACGACCATCGCGAGTCCGACCTCGACGCCCATCAACGCATTGCGCAGGGCGCTACGGCCGGCCGTTCGCGATCCGGCGCGCAACACGGTGTGCGGATCGACGCGCGACAGCTGCAGCGCGGGTCCGATGCCGAAGATCAGGCCGCACGCCACGCCGAGCAGCGCGGCGAAAGCGACACCCGCCGCGTCCACGCGCGTCTGAAACCGGATCGGCACGGCGCCGATCATCGGAACGGCGCGGAGCGCGTCGGTCGCCCAGACCGCGATCACGGCGCCCAGCATCGCCCCGCCCAGCGCGAGCATCAGATTCTCGGTGAGGAGCAGGCTGGCCACGCGCCATGGTCCGGCGCCGAGCGCCAGTCGCACGCCGAACTCGCGGTGACGCGCGCTCGCCCGGGCCAACATGAGATTCGTCGTGTTGGCACACACGGCCAGCAGCAACATCAGCATCACGCCCTGCAGAATCAGCAGCGCGCCGGAGAGCATGCGCTGCGGACCGCGCGGCGATTGCCAGAACGGCAGCACCTCCGCCTGTATCCCGCGGTTCGTCTGCGGATAGTCGCGCGCGAGATCACGCATCGCGACGTCGACGTCCGCCTGCGCCTGCGCGCGCGTCGCGCGGGCCTGCGGGCGTCCCATCACGGAATAGCCCCGTTGACTGCGGTCCTCCAGCTCGCGCGAGCCGGCGAGCAGCTCGGGCGCGAGCGTCGCCGGCACCCAGAGATCGAAGTACAAACCGAGCACGGTCCCCTGAAATCGCTCGGGCGCGACGCCGATGATCGTCAGCGGTCGATCGTTGACGCGAAGGCTCTGCCCGACGACGCCCGCTGCGCCGCCGAGTCGCGTGCGCCAGTAGTCGTACGAGATCACGACCACCGGCTCGCCGCCCGGTCGGACGACTTCTTCCGGGCTCACCAGTCGCCCGAGTGCCGGCCGCAGGCCGAGCGCGGAAAAATAATTGCCGGATACAAGCAGCCCGAAGGTGCGCTCGGTCCGCGCCGCTTCGCCCACGTTCAGCGGAACCATCCGAAACGCGAGCAGATCGGGAAACGCCCGCAGCCGCTCCCGCAAATCGCGGTACTCGAGCCACGACACGCCGGGATAGGAGCCGGTCTCGGCCCGCGGCTCGACGAGCTGAAAGCTCGACGCCTCCGGCACGCCGGGCAGCGGCTGCAGCACCATCGCCTGCAGCCACGAGAAGACCGCGGTGTTGACGCCGATGCCGACGCCGAGCGATACGACGACGACCGCCGCGACGAACGGCATGCGGACGATCGCGCGCCACGCGTGGACGAGATCGCGCGTCAACATCATTTAATGGCCGCCACCACAATCACGAACACCTTCACGCTCATCGAACGCCTCCGCACGGCGAGGCTACAGACCCACGGATGAACCGGTCATGAATGCGGTGTTCAGGCGCCGTTCAGGTTCGTTTACGTTATAAGAGGGATGTGCGGATTCTCGTCGTGGAAGATGAAACGCGGCTGTCGCAGCAGCTGTCCCAGGCGCTGGGCGAAGCGGGGTACGCCGTCGACTGCGCGGCCGACGGCGAACGGGCCGACTTCCTCGGACAGACCGAGCGCTACGACGCCGTCGTGCTGGACCTCGGGCTGCCGTCGGTCGACGGGCTCACGCTGCTCCACCGCTGGCGTGACGCGGGCCTCACGACGCCGGTGCTGATCCTGACCGCGCGCGGCAGCTGGCACGAAAAGGTGCAGGGCATCGACCGCGGCGCCGACGACTACATGTCGAAGCCGTTTCGGATGGAAGAAGTCCTCGCGCGGCTGCGGGCGCTGATCCGCCGCAGCAGTGGACAGACGAGTCCCGAACTCCGCTGCGGCGAGGTCGCGCTCGACCCGCGGGTCGCGAAGGTGACGCGGAACGGCACGCCCGTGCGGTTGACGAGCCACGAGTTCCGCGTGCTGTCCTACCTCATGCACCACTGCGGCCGCGTCGTGTCGCAAAGCGAGCTGACCGACCACATCTACGCCGAGGGCGCGGATCGCGACTCGAACACGGTCGAAGTCTTCGTCGCGAGGCTCCGTCGCAAGCTCGGCGCGTCGTTCATCGAGACCGTGCGCGGACTCGGATACCGCGTCAATTCTTCCAGGGCGGACCGATGAAGCGGCCGCGATCGTTTCGCTTGCGCCTGCTCATCGGATCGATCCTGTGGACCGGCGGGCTGCTGTTCGTCGGACACGTGACGTCGATCTTGGTCATGCATCGATTCCCGACCGTGCGGATCAACCACAACACGCTCATCGGGATCGCGATCGCGCTGGGATTCATGGCGGCCGGGTTGCTCCAGATGCGTACGGGCCTGTCCCCGTTCAATGAGCTGCGATCGCGACTGTCGTCGATGCGGGACGGCCGCAATCGGCGGGTCGAAGGTGACTATCCCACCGAGGTGCAGCCGCTCGTCAACGATCTCAACGCGCTGCTGGATCTTCGTGAACACGCCGTGAGCCGCGCGGTCGCGAAGGCCGGCGACCTCGCACACGGCCTCAAGACCCCGCTCGCCGTCCTGGCGCAGGAAGCCGAGCGCGCGAGGCGCGCGGGCCAGGCGGAGCTGGCCGCGGCCATCGATCAGCAGGTCGACCGGATGCGCCGCCAGGTGGACTATCACCTCGCGCACGCGCGCGCGGCCGCCTCGGGCGCCGCGCCGGGCGCGCGGTGCGCGGTCGCCGAGTCGGCCGAGGGCATCGCGAGGACGCTGCGGCGGCTCTACGCCGAGCGCGGTCTCGCCATCTCGGTCGACGTCCCGGTCGACCATTCGGCGCAGGTCCACCGCGAGGACCTCGACGAGATGCTCGGCAATCTGCTCGACAACGCGTGCAAGTGGGCGCGAACACGCGTCACGATCGACTCCGCGCGGGATTCGCGAGACGGCGCGGCGATCGTGATCACCGTGAATGACGATGGCCCGGGGATCGAGCCGTCGATGTACGACCTGGTCCTGCAGCGCGGCGTCCGCGCGGACGAAGCGGCGCCAGGTTCAGGATTCGGCCTCGCCATCGTGCGAGATCTGGCGGACCTCTACAAAGGATCGATCGCCCTCGACAGTTCGCCCGGCGGCGGCCTCCGCGCGCGGTTGACGCTTCCGGCCTGCTGATCTCGCTCGGCTCAAACGCCTCCCGCTTGACATGCTATTTCTCTCGCATGTATGCTACGAAACTAGCATATGACCAAGACGGCCCCGCACCACGCCACGCTCTCGCGCCGCGAGCGCCAGATCATGGACATCCTCTACCGGCGGGGCCGCGCCACCGCCGGCGAGGTCATGGCCGCGCTCACCGGCGACCCCAGCTACTCCACCGTGCGCGCGCAGCTGCGCGTCCTCGAGGACAAGGGCCACGTCCATCATGAGGAGCACGGCCTGCGCTACGTCTACCTGCCGGCCGTGCCGCGCCACGCCGCGCGCAAGTCCGCCTTGCGGCATCTGGTCGACACCTTCTTCGACGGCTCCTCGGAGCAGGCGGTCGCCGCGCTGCTCGGCGGCGAAGCCACGCGCCTGTCAGACGAGGACCTGAAGCGGATTGCCGATCTCGTCACGAAAGCCAGAAAGGAAGGCGGGCGATGATCAAGATCTCGCTCATCGTGCTGTGTGGACTCGCAGCCGCCACGATGCTGCGCCAGCGATCGGCGGCGCTGCGCCACTGGGTGCTCGCGGCCGCGATTCTCTGCGCGGGCGCGACGCCCCTGCTCGAGCCGATCGTCCCGTCGCTGCAGGTGCCGCTGCACCCGTCGCTCTTCGGGCGGACCGTCGAGCCGCTGACCCTTGTGATTCCCGTCCACGTCACGCAGGCGACCGAAGATCTGACGGCCGCGCCCGAGTCGGGCTTCGTGCAGCGCATGACGGCGCAGCGCATTCTCGGCTGGGTGTGGCTGGCGGGCGCGGCGATCAGTCTCTCGATCCTGCTCGTGGGACTCGGGCGGCTGGCGTGGCTGGCGGCGCGCTCGCGGAAAGTCGTGAGCGGACCGTGGACCGAGATGGCGGCCCGTCTCTCGCGCGACTACGGACTCCGTCGTCCCGTCTTGCTGCTTCAGAGCGAGCATCCGTCGCTCCTCGTCACGTGGGGCCTGCGGCAGCCGAAAGTCATTCTGCCGCGCGCCGCCCGCGACTGGCCCGAAGATCGCGTGCGCATCGTGCTGGGCCACGAGCTCGCGCACATCCACCGCCGCGACTGGCTCACGCACATCGCGGCCGAGCTGCTGCGATCGGCGTACTGGTTCAACCCGCTCGTGTGGATCGCGTGCCGGCGGTTGCGTCTGGAAAGCGAGCAGGCGTGCGACGACGCGGTGCTGGGGCTCGGCATCGAAGGACCGGAGTACGCGACGCACCTGTTGGATCTCGCCCGCGCGTTCAAGCAATCCCGCACCACGGTGTTTCCCGCGCCGGCCATGGCGCGTCCATCCAGTCTCGAGAGGAGAGTTCGCGCCATGTTGAACACACATCGCGTTCGCACGCCGCTCACGCGCGCCGCCGGCGTCGCCATCGCCATCGCGCTCGCGGCCATCACCCTTCCGCTCGCGGGTCTCGTCGCGTCGGCGCAATCGACCACGGCGTCGTTCTCCGGATCGTTGATCGACGCCGTCGGCCGCATTCTTCCGGACACGACGCTCACGCTCACCAACGCGCAAACAAAGGAGAAGAGCGACCTGAAGAGCGATTCGACCGGGCACTTCGCGGTGACGAGCCTGGGGGCTGGTGATTACCTGCTGGAAGCGGAACGCGCCGGATTCGCGACGTCGCAAGGCCGCGTGACGCTGGAGGCCGGACAGAAACTGGTGCGCGACGTCGTGCTGCAGGTGGGCGACCTTCACGAGACCATCAACATCACGGCCTCGCAAACCGCGGCGCCATCGACGGCACCGCCCGCAAAGCCGCGCACGGTGAACATGCCGAGCAACCCCGAGTACGATCCGTGCAGTCAGTCGCCCGTCGGCGGATGCATCGTGCCGCCGACGAAGATCGCCGACTGGAAGCCGATCTATCCGGAAAAGCAGCGCGTCGCGGGCGTCTCAGGGAAGGTCGAGATCGACGCGCGCCTCGGCACGGACGGCTTCATGAAGGACTTCCGGCTCACCGCACCCGCCGATCCGGACTTCGTCAACGCGGCGATCGACGCGTTTCGCCACTGGCAGTTCACGCAGACGCGGCTGGACGGCGTGCCGGTCGAAGTGTCCATGCACGTATCCTGCAGCTTCGTGATCGAGTAGCCATGCCGGCCGGGGCTCTCGCCGCGAAAGCGTGCGCCATCGCCGCCGCGCTCTCCTTCGCGCTTGCCTCTGGACCCGTCGCCGCCGTGCAGGCGCCTGAGGCAGCGCCGAGGGCCGGTCGCCCGCAGTCCGTCGCTTCGTTCCTCGGCGAACTGCAGCGCGCCGTGGACCATCGCGATCGCCGCGCGATGGCCGGGCTGATCCACTACCCGGCCATCGTGATGGCGAGCGGACTCAAGATCCCTGTGCGCGATTCGGCCGAGCTCTCCCAGGTGTATGACGTCGCTTTCACGGCGGAGATGCGCTGCCTCATCGATCAGAGCGGCGTGGCCCGTGCCGGGCACTCGGCGACAAAGTTTCAAGTCCTTGCGGCCGGCGACGGCGTCTCGATCGGCGCGGGAGCGGTCTGGGCCGAACGACGCGCGGGGCGCTTCCAGATCACGAGGCTGATCGTCCCGCCGCCTTCGCTGCCGCCCTCGACGCCTCACAAGCCGCGGCAAGTGTTCTTCCCCGGCGGTCGCGGGACCGCGTCGTTCTCGGGCACGCTCGTGCGCGACGACGTGGACGAGTACGTGCTGTCATCGCCCCAAGGCCAGACGTTGCGGGCGAGGATCGACGGCTTTTCCAAACGAGACGCCGTGCTGCGCATCCTGGATCAGAAGAGTGGAAGGTCCGTCGATGCACGGCTGCAGAAAGGACTTCGCCAGTGGTCGGGAACGATCCCCGCCGACGCCGACTACCGCATCGACGTCGTTCGGCTTGCGCCCTACTGCGATCCGCCGCTGACCTACGTGCTTCGAATCACGGTCCAGTGACGGCGAGGCGGAGGCGGGTCCGAAAGGACCCGCCCTACATCACTACATCACTACATCACGACATCACCAGATCGCGACGTCACTACTTCACCGCGGTGACCATGATCTCGACGATGGCGCCCTGGCCGGCGAGCCGGCCGATGCCGACGGTCGCGCGCACGGGCGGCTCCGTCGGGAAGATCGGCCGATAGCCGTCGTTCATGTCGTTGAACTTCGTCACGTCGGTGATGAGCACTTCACTCGAGACGATGTCCTTGTAGTCGAAGCCGGCAGCCTTGAGGGCGGGGCCGAAGCGATTGAGCGTCTCGGTGGTCTGCGCCTTCATGTCGCCGGCGTTCTGCGGGGTCGTGCCGGTGCCGCCCGAAATGAAGAGGCGGTTGCCAACCTTGATCGCCGGGCTGAAGTTCGGTCCCGCCTGCCCGGGCGTCCCGTCGGCGCGATTCGGAACGATCACTTCGCGCGGCGACGATCCCTTGATCGCCATGAAGGTGATCTCGACGTCGAAGGTTCCGGGCGGCGCCGCCTGACAGCTCACGCGCGCCGGACGATCCTTCTCCCAGTACGTGCGGTAGACGTCGTTCATCGGCTGGAAGTTATCCATGCTGCGCAACGCCACGTGCCCGGTCGCCAGGTCGCCGTAGGACATGCCCGCGGCTTTCAGAATCTCGCCGGCGTTGTCCATGATCGTTTTCGTCTGCACCCCGATTTCGCCCGTCACCTGCGAGTTGTCCTTGCTGCTGCGCGAGACGAGGCCCGACATATATAAGGTGTCGCCAGCCTGGATGGCGTAGTTGTACGGGCTGGTCGGTTTCATCCAGCCGGCCGGCAGAATCGCCTTCCGCTGCACACCGTTCGGCACCGCCGTCACCTGGATTTCGAGCAGCGCGCCCGCCCGCACCATGGTGCCGATGATCGTCGTCCGCGCCGGCGGCTCGCCCTTGAACTGCTGGCGGTAGATCTGATCGAGCGCGGGAAAATCTGCGGCGTTTTGCAGCATCACCGTCGCGTGGACGGCGTTGTCAAGCGAAGAGCCCGCTTGCTGCAGGACGTAGCGCAGGTTGTCGAAGACTTGTTTGGCCTGTGCCGTGATGTCGCCCTGGACCAGGTTGTTCTTCTCGTCAGTCGGCAGTTGACCGCTGACGTAGATCACGCCGTCCGCCTTGATGCCGAGGTTGTACGGCGGGGTCTGTCCCGGAAGAGGATGCACGAACTGCTTGGCGGTTTGCGCCGAAAGTCCGGCGACCAGGCACACAACAATGACGGCGATTCTGGACATGCGCATACGCATCACCTCGAAATGCCGGTCACTCTAACACATCAGTACCTTCGCGGGGCTGCCCTTCGGCAACGCGCAGGGCATCCCGAGCATGTCGAGGGATGAAAGCCTCGCGCGACGAGTCCAGTCGCGCGGCCCTTCTCGACGACGATGGCGCCCCGGTCCTTGAGTACTTGGCGGCCAACCCGCCTGCCGTGGGACTTGAACTGATTGTGGTCACCCAAGTACCTGGCGATTTCGGCGGCTTCTTTCTACCTGCAGGGTCGCCTTCGAACATGTAGTTCGTCAACCACTCTTCGACCAATCTCGGGGCGAGTGCAAGAGCGTTCTTAGCCTCCTTGTAAAGGGATGGACCATACTGCTGGAGAATTGGAAGCCACGCAGGAAGCTTTGTGGGATCCGCACCAATCAGCTCTTGCGCCTCTTCAAATTGATCGACAATCGCCTGTGCAGGCGCCTGCACGACGGTATTGTCACCTTTCCTAAATACGAGTTGAACTGAATCTGAATGTCCTGCCCAGCCGCCTTGACCTTCTCGCCGTTCAAGAAGTCCACGGCGTAGATCAGGACAGGCCGCTTCGTGTGAGCTTCAAGCTCCTTGAGCTTCTGACGACGTAGGACATCCCAATCGGGCGTACCTATCGGCGTCTTATGTTGTTCGAGTTCTTTACCGATGGTCTGGTAGGACGCTGTCAATCGAGATTTGTCCCGTGGGTCGTGACTACACGAACGGCCGTGAGTGCCGACAGGGAACGACGGTATTCTTCTTGAGCAACCTGAAACGTCCGAAGGGCCTCCGCAACCGTCGGGTTCTTTGAAAGATACTCTTCAACCGAGCCCTTGACCGGCTCCGGCACTTCAGCGGTGAGTTCAAGAACGCGTTGAGAATCTGCCATAAGCGTTTCCTATCACGAACCAAAGGCAATCCGTCGAAATTGTATATCACGGGCGGTGCAAATCCGTGACCACTTGTGAGTCTCCTCACGGGAACGTGCAGTCACCAGTTAGCGTTCGCGATTTGCACTTTATTCGCCCTGCCAGTGACCGGACCCAGCACAAGATGTTGGCTCGCCGACGGCCCAGCTCGCGACGGCCGACGCGGAACTCAATCCCGCCGAAGCGGTGCGGCCCGACCGACACACCCGGCCAGCTCGCAATCTCGCGCTCGATCGCGCTCATCAGGCGATCGCTCATGGGAATCAGTGTAACCTGACGATGGCCTGGTGGCTGGTGACGTACTGAAACTCGTCGGCGCGCGGCGCGGCCACTTCGCGCTCGAATCGGGTCACCACGCCGACTTGTGGTTCGATCTGGAATCGCTCTGCCTGCGACCCGCGAGGATCCGCCCGCTGGCCGTGCAACTCGCCGCGCGTCTCGCACAGTACAAGATCGAAATCGTGTGCGGGCCGCTCGTCGAAGGCGCGTACATCAGCTTGATGGTCGCCGAGAATCTCGACGTCGAGTTCGTCTACGCCGAGCGCTTCGCCGACCCGCGGCGCTCGACGCTGTTTCCCGTCGAGTATCGGCTGCCGGCAAGTCTTCGTCCGCTGGTTCGCGGGAAGCGCGTGGCGATCGTCAACGACGTCATCAGCGCCGGCTCGGCCGTGCGCGGGACCTTCGAGAACCTGCGCACGCTGGACGCCCAGGTCGTCGTCATCGGCGCGCTTCTGGTGCTCGGAGACGCGTTTCCCCCGTTTGCCGCGCAGCACGTCATCGCGCTCGAAGCGCTGCAGCAGTCGCGGTACGAGTTGTGGACGCCGGAGAATTGTCCGCTGTGTGCGGCCGGCGTGCCGCTCGAGCGACGCAGCGACTAACCTTTGGGCTTCTCGTCCTTGGGTTTGAGATCGAGCTTCGGATAGTACGGCTGGTCGAACGCGCGGAATTTCTCGAGCCACTTCCGCCCGGCCTCGGACGGCGTGAAGCTCCATTCCTGCCGGTAGTAGTTCCAGTCGTCCGGGTTCAGGGTCTGCGCCCGCGCGAAGTACTTCGCCGCGCGCTCCGCATCGCCGGCCTGCTGCAGCCAGACGGCCAGCTTGAAGCTCGCGTCCGCTTCCATTTCCGCCGCCGAACGCGGCTTCACGCGTCGCGCGAATTCCTCGTCTGGCAACGCATACACGCTGCGCTCGCCGTTGGCCACCCAGTCGCGGATCGCGTTGAGATACTCGGTGCCTTCAATCACAAGGGCCTTGCCGCCGTACGTGTCCGTCCGGCTCTCGGTCCACGCGGGCTCGCCGGGACGCACAACGCGTCCCCGCTCGTCGATCCACACGCCGGTCGGCACGTTGACGAACTGAAACGCCGAGCTCACCGCATGCTGGAAATCGACGAGCGTCGTGAACGTCGCGTGCGCCGCGTCGTACCAGCGACCGGCCGCCTTCTCGCCCGCGATGTCCTGCGCGGCGGCGATGATCTCGAAATTCTTGTTCTTCAGCTCGTCGTAGAGTTTCTGCCAGCCTGGCAGATCGAGCCGGCACCCTCACCACGACGCCCAGGTGACCAGCAGCACCTTCTTGCCTCGGAAGCTTGACAGCCGGACAGGTCGTCCCGTGCGATCCGGCACCGTGCCGGCCGGCGCCATCCGCGATTCGAGGAACGTGCCGCGCACGGCGGGAATCTCGCCGAAGCTCCACAGGCGCACGCCCGGATCGGCGACAACCGCTTGGCCCACCTTCTTCGCGAACGCGGTGAGATTGAAATACGCGCCGCGCGTCATCGTCTTTGGGATCGGCACGCAGACGTCCGCGCGACACGCGCCTTGCGGTTTCACCTCGAATTCATTGACGCGAGGCAAATCGGCCTTGCGGATCCACAGCGCGCCGACCGCGTGAGCGGGATCGGAGCCGATGTCTGCGAGTGAGACGGTGCGATCGTTGTAGAGAATCGTGGCGCCGGGTGAGCGCGGTGCCGCGGCGAGGGAAGGAGACGTCACCGACGCGACTCCAAGAATACGGAGGAAGTCGCGTCGGTGCATGTCAAACCGCCACGAAGAATTTAGAACCGCCAGCCGAAGCCAATCGAGGCGACGGGATAATACTTGAGGATGCTCACCGCATCGCTCACCTTGGTTTGTTCGGACGCGATGCTGTTGACGATGTTCGCCTGCGAGTTGATGGGCTTGCAGCCGACAGCCGCCGGCACACCGACGAGGCATCCGGTACCGGAATAGGTGAGCGCCACGGTCGGGGCATCCTCGAAGACGACGCCGAGGTCGAACGCGACGCTGAAGTGCCGGCCGCTGCGCGGCACGAGCTGGCCGAATCCAATCGCGAGCATCGGCGAGAACTTGTTGAAGGTCATCGAGGCGCTGCCCCCGATCGGCGCCGACGCGAGGCTGGTGAAGGTTTGGTCACCGATCGAGAACGTCGATCCGCCAGGCACAGAAAGGTTCGCGTCCAGGTGATTGTTGTTGTAGAGGAGGACACCGGGGCTGAACCGGAAGCCGCCGCCGATGAGCAGGTCCACGTTCACTTCCGCGGACTGCAGCTTCAGCGACGCGTCGAAGCTCGTGCCCGACTCCGAGAACGTGTTGCTGTAGCTGAACACGTTGAAGCCGCCGCGCACGTTGATACGCTCGTGCACCTGCGCCGCGACCTGGAACCCGATTCCCAGCGTGCCGACTTTTACGCCTACACCGGCCGCCGGACCGCTGGACGTGGAGCCGGCCTGCTCGAAGGTCGCGCCGTCAGGCGCGGACGCGATCGAGCTGGACACGACCACCGATTCGGGCACATTCGAGGACAACGACGGGCTTTGGGCAAAACTCCTCAGCGGCATCATCACGCTGACAACGACAGCTGCCACGGCGACGAAACACGACCTTCGCATGCTGAACCTCCAGTGGCTGACACGGACAACTTGTGACATCTGTCTTTCGGATATCCCCCTGCCGACCTTTATGGGCGCGGCCATTATAGCCGCACGCCGCTCGTGACAACCGCCGGGAGACGCGTTAGCATCTGGCAGGCGACGAAAGCCGGAAAGGGACCAGAACCCATGACCACCATGCACCAGACGCGGCGGGACATCCTCAAGGGCGGCCTCGCAGTGGCAGGACTCAGCATGTTCGGAGTGCCCGACTGGGCGCTGCCCGTACTCGCGCAGGGCGAAACGCTCGTGCCGTTCACCGACATCCCCGACAACGTGCGATGGGAGGTCCCGCCCGACCGACGCACGCTCGACCTTCGCACGATCGACGGACCGTTCACCCCGAAAGAGAAGTTCGCCACGACGCAGCACTACGGCCATCCCGACGTGGATCCGGCGACGTACAAGCTGAAGGTGACCGGCCTCGTGAATCAGACGAAGTCGTTCTCGCTCGACGACCTCAAGAAGATGGGCGGCAAGGAATTGATCGCCGGCTTCGAGTGCTCGGGCAACCGCGGGCCGCTGAATTCGCTGTGCGGCAACGGGCGATGGACGGGCGTACCGCTGAAGACCGTGCTCGACGCCGCGGGCGTGAAAACGAATGCGAAAGAGTTCGTCTTCTTCGGCGCCGATCACGGGCAGGAAGAGATCGAGTGGCGGACGCAGAAGTTCACGCTCGAACAGAACTTCGGCCGCAGCCTGCCGCGCGAAAAGGCGTTGTCGCCGGAGATTTTCCTCGCCTACGCGCTCAACGGCGACCCGCTGACGAAGCATCAGGGCGCCCCGCTTCGTTTGCTCGTGCCCGGCTACTACGGCGTGTGCAACGTCAAGTGGCTCCAGCACATCCACCTGCAGGAGGACGCGTACCTCGGCCGGTTCCAGGCGCGGTGGTACCGCACGCTGCGCGGCGAGATGATCGACGGCGAGATGATGTGGAAGGAAACCTCGGTCACGCACATGAACCTGAAGTCGTTCATCGCGCGCGTCACCAAGACGGGCAGCCAGTACAAGGTGATGGGGGTCGTGCTGAACGACGGCACGCCGATCAAGTCCGTCGAGGTGAAGGTGGACGACGGTCAGTGGCAGATGGCGACGATGGATCCGATGACGAAGGAAAAGTACGGCTGGAAATTCTTCGCCTACAACTGGACCGGCGCCACGCCGGGCGATCACACGCTCATCTCGCGCGTAACCGACGTCAACGGCAAGGTGCAGCCGACGGCGCAGGAGAACGAAACCAAGAAGTCGTTCCTCGAAGAAAACTCACAGGCGCCGCGCAAAGTCAAGATCGCGTAGCCGCCTTCGCGGCTGTCGCCGCTTCGGCGGGCCAAGGCCGAGCGATCTGTAGGGCGGGTCCTTTTGGACCCGCCTTTTTCTTGTACGCATGGCGCCGTAGCGCGAGGCGTGAGCCGAGCGATGCCTTACGGCATCGGCCTAATCACCATGGCGTACACTCGCGGAGCAGACGCGACGACATGGCCAGTCCGACCACTTTGATCTCCGAGGCTCCGCGCCGGCCGCATCCCGGCCGTGAAGCCACGGCCTTCGCCGTCCTGGCCGCGATCAGTTTTTCGCATCTCCTCAACGACACGATCCAGGCGCTGGTCCCGGCGATTTACCCGCTGCTCAAGTCCGCGTTCGCGTTGAGCTTCGCGCAGGTCGGGCTCATGACGCTGACGCTGCAGGCGACCGCGTCCCTGCTGCAACCGATCGTCGGGCACTACACGGACCGCCGGCCGACGCCGTACTCGCTCGTCATCGGCATGGGTGTCACGCTCGTCGGCCTCTTGCGCTTGTCGGTCGCGGGCACGTTCGCAGCGCTGCTCGTCTCCGCCGGACTGATGGGCGTCGGATCCGCCGTGTTCCATCCCGAGTCGTCTCGCGTGGCGCGCATGGCGTCCGGCGGCCGGCACGGCCTCGCGCAGTCGATCTTTCAGGTGGGCGGCAACGCGGGGTCGTCGTTCGGACCGCTGCTGGCGGCGTTCCTCGTCGCGCCGCGCGGCTTGTCGAGCGTCGCGTGGTGCGCGCTGCTGGCGCTGCTGGCCATGATCGTCCTGTGGCGAATCGGTGGATGGTATAAGACGAGACCGCCAGCAGCGCCGCGCGGAGCCTCGGTCCGCGTCGCGTCGCCGGACGCCTCGCTTCGGCGCGTGGGCTGGCCGCTCGCGATTCTCGCGGCGCTCATCTTTTCCAAGTATTTCTATCTGGCCAGCCTGAACAGCTATTACACCTTCTATCTCATCAGCAAGTTCCACGTGTCGGTGCGCACGGCGCAGATCGATCTGTTCATCTTCCTCGCCGAGGTCGCCGCCGGCACGATTCTCGGCGGCCCGATCGGCGATCGCTTCGGCCGCAAGTATGTCATTTGGGGATCGATCTTCGGCGTCTTCCCGTTTACGCTCGCGCTGCCGTACGCGAACCTGCTCTGGACGCCGATCCTCACCGTGCTGATCGGCCTCGTCCTCGCATCCGCGTTCTCCGCGATCGTCGTCTACGCGCAGGAGCTCGTTCCCGGCCGCGTCGGATTGATCTCCGGGGTGTTCTTCGGCTTCGCGTTCGGGATGGGCGGACTCGGCGCGGCGGTGCTGGGCGCGCTCGCGGATCGCGTCGGCATCGAGTCGGTGTACGGGCTGTGCGCGTTTCTCCCGCTGATTGGCCTGCTCGCGGCGTTTCTCCCCGATGTGGACGCCCTCCGACGGAGGGCTTGACTCGGCGGGCGGCACCGCCGTACCGTCGATGCGCCCCCCCTTTGCATGCACGGCATGCCCTCGTCCGTCCCAGGTCGCGCCGGTTGACGTTGACTGCCGAAAGGAGCCTCTATGAAGCGCGTCGCTGTCGTTCTTTTGCTGCTGATGGTATTCGCCTGCAGTTCGACGTCTGATTCCGGTCCGCACGCGACGATCCTTATGCGCGACGGCTCGAGCATCAGCGGTAAAGTCGTTTCCAGTTCGCCCTCCGAGATACGGATCATCACCGACGCGAACGAGACACGCACGATTCCGATGAGCCAGGTGAAAACCGTGGATTATGGCGACGCGCCTTCCGGCGCGCCTGCGGGCGCGGCGTCCGCGACGTCGGCCACCGGGGCTCGGCCACCCGCCAAAGCGTCGCACGCGAATCACAACCATCCGGTCGAAGCTGTGATCACGACGCAAACCTACGAACTGCCGGCGGGAACGGAGCTCGCGGTGCGCACGGAAGAGACGATCGATTCCGCGCGCGCCGCCGACGGACAGACGTTCGCCGCGGAAGTGACGCAGGACGTGCTCGACGCCGACGGGAAAGTCGTGATCCCCGATGGCGCCAACGCGCAGATCGTGATCAAATCGTCGTCCAGCGGCAGTCGAGTCAAAGACGCGTCCGACCTGATCCTCGATCTCGCGACTGTCTCGGTGGAGGGGCGACAGTACCAGCTCGACACGGTCGATCTCAACGAACGAGGCCGCGAAGGCGTCGGCAAGAACAAACGGACTGCGGAGTTTGTCGGCGGCGGCGCGGCCATTGGCGCCGTCATCGGCGCGATCACGGGACAGGGAAAGGGCGCGGCGATCGGCGCGGGCTCCGGCGCGGGCGCCGGTCTGCTGGCCCAAGTCCTGACCAAAGGCGGGTCGATCAAAATCCCGGTGGAAACCGTCCTGACCTTCAAGTTGGAGAAGGCGCTCCGGGTGGTGTCCGCGCGAAAGTAAACAGTGGATGGACTCGCTACCTGATGGGCACCGTGCGCAGTCGCGCGACGTCGCATCCCGGGGGAAGCGTCTGCGCGCTCGGCGTTCTGTTGCCGGCGTAGCAACCCGGCACGACGTAGAACGTATCGGGATCGTGGCGCGGCGCGGGTTCCGGGGCCGGCGCGCGCGCCGCGGGTAGATTCCCTCGGTAGCGCGTGGGCCAACCGGCCACGATCGTCACTTCAATCGTCAGGGATTCGTAACCCGGAGCGGTCAGCTCGATCCGATGTGGACCGGTGAGGAGCGTCAGCCCGGTCCGGCGAAAGTCGCTTACGACGCCGACGTCGACGCCGTCCACGTACACGCGCGCCGTGCCGGGCTCGACGTCCAGCAGCAGCGTGCCGGTGGCGTTCGGAGCGGCACGCTGCGCTCCGGGCATGACGCCGACACCTGGAGCGAACTCGAGCGGGCCATAGCCGCCGAGCGCAAATGCACTTCCGCCGTAGCCGCGCGACCGATGGAACGGCGACGGCACGTAATGCGGAGCGAACGTCCAAGGCGCGGCGCTGAACGGCGATGTGGACGCTGGAGTCAAAGGCATCAGCGGACCGGACAGCACCTGCGCGGCCGTCGGCCCTGGCATCGTCGGTGTGGGCGCGGAGTTGGGCGCTGGTCGGGCGGCGTGATGATCGGCTGGCGCGGACGGCGTGCACTGGCGCGGATCCTGCGACCCGTGGGAGGCGAACGCCACGGATGCCAACAGGCTGCAGGCCGCCGCGATTGCCAGTCGCACGAAACGCCGCGTCATGGAGGGTCTCGCCTCTACTCTACTCCGATTCGGTCAGAGCAGCGCCTTGATCTCGGCTTCGAAGATGTCCTTCACGGTTTTCTGGTCAGGCTCTTTCCCGTCTTTCATCGCGGGCAGACCGAGGTGCTTCTGGCAGATCCGGCCGTCGCGCGCGATGAGGAACGACATCGGCAAACCGAACAGCGGTCCGTAGGCATCGTCGATCTTTTCCTGCTGGGGATCGCCGTCGAGCACGGGATAGTTCATCTTCATGTCGAGGGCGAACGGTTTTGCCCTTGTAGTCGGCGAGCCGCACGTCCTTGCCGTCAACGTCTTTCAACGTGAAATTCAGATTGGCCGGCTTCGCGTCGGCCGGGCATGCGGCGACCGCGGGCGCTCCCGCCGTCCGCATCGTCCGCAGCCGCGGCACGGCCGCGAGCAGCGCGGCTCCGAGCACGACCACCACGGCGGCCAGCGTCCATCCTCGGCGCATCGACTTCATCGTTGTGTCCTGCTCTGTGGACCGCATGGCCATGCGCACCTCTCTGGGTGAATAGGCTAGTGCCCGGGATGCCGGACTGCAAGCAGGCGAACGTCCGCCGAGTCCGGCGCAGTGATAGCATGCCGGGGACCAGGCGCATGCCTCCACGGACGCGTGAGCTCCTCGACTCCCTCAATCGACAGCGCGGCGCCCTGCGCGCGGTGACGCGATGATCGACCTGCGCGAGCCGCTCGACACGCTCGTCCGCCTGCCGCAGACCTACACGTCGCATCTCCGTTTCCCGGACCCCGCGACGATCATGCTGTACGACGACACGCTGCGCGACGGCGAGCAGATGCCGGGCGTCGCGTTCTCGCCGGCGCAGAAGGTCGAGCTCGCCGCGCTGTTGGCCGACGTCGGCATCGACGTCATGGACGTGGCGTTTCCAATCTCGTCCGAGAGCGATCGCGTGGCGCTCCGGCTGATTCTCGAAGCGCAGCGCGCGGGCCGCATCGGAAGGACGCTCGATGTGCTGGCGATGTGCCGCGCGGTGCCCGGCGACATCGACGCGGTGCTCGACGTCATTCACGCCGCGGGCGCCGGTCCGTCGGACGTCTCCGTGCTTATCCTGTCCACGGCGTCGGACCTGCATTTGAAGTACAAGCTCGGGCGCGCGCTGCTCAAACGCGAGGGGCGCGACGAGCGCGAATGGCTGGATACGCCGGTCGCGTTCTACCGCGACGCGAACATCCGCCTGATCACCGATGCCATCCGGTACGCGCGATCCCGCGGCATCGAGCGCATCGAGTTCGCGGCTGAGGATGCGAGCCGCAGTGACGTACGCTACGCAATCGAATGGGCCGAGGCGTGCATCGCCGCCGGCGGCACGCGCTTCTGCTTTTCGGATACCTGTGGGGTCTTTTCGCCGGAAGGCGTCGACCACTATTTCCCGGCCATCGTCGAGGCGCTCGGCGTTCGGCGCGGCCGCGTGCAGCTGACCGCGCACTTTCACAACGACTTCGGGCTCGGCGCCATCAACACCGTGCGCGCCGTCCTGCACGGCGCGACGCACCCGAGCCTCACCGCGAACGGCATCGGCGAACGCGCCGGCAATACGTCGATTCATCAGTTCGTGATGGTCCTCAGGGATCTGTACGGCGTCACGCTGCCCCGGTTCAGGTACGAGCGGCTGCATGAACTGCGCATGGCGATCGAACGCGCGTCCGGCGTGCCGATCCAGCCGCACGAGCCGATCGTCGGCGAAGGCGTGTTCTCGCACGAATCCGGCATCCACACGGCCGCGATTCTCGTGCACCCCGCCATCTATCAAGTGATTCGTGAACAGGACGTCGGCGGCACGCAGCGCTTCGTCTTCGGCAAACATTCGGGCGCCGCCGCCGTCGAGGCCGTGCTCGCGAAGAACGCGAGTCTGCTGGCGTCGCACGGAATGACGATTGACTCGACATTGGTCGCGCGCGTGCTCGATCGAGTAAAGCAATTGCGCGAGCAACAGATTCACACCGGCAACGCCACGCGCGCCGTGCGCGAATTCTACGATAATTACCAGCGCCTGGGCATCGCCGAAGCGGCGCTCGTTGAATTGGCGCTCGAACTCGCTGCCATGGAGAAAGGACACGTATGAGACGCCATCTGTCCGTCGGCGCAATCTTCGTCACGCTCGTCGTCTCACTGGGGATCGGGAGGACGTTGCTCGAGAAACGCGTCGCGCTCGAGGCCGCGACGACGACGGCCCCGAGGTTTGAAGTGGATCCGCTGTGGCCAAGACCGCTGCCGAATCACTGGATTCTCGGGCAAACGATCGGTGTGTCGGTCGACGCCCAGGATCACGTCTGGATCATTCACCGCGCCGGTTCTCTCGAGGCGGGTGAAGTCCACGCGACCACGAATCCGCCGACCGCGCAGTGCTGCGCGCCGGCGCCGCCGATTCTCGAGTTCGATCAAGAAGGCAATCTCATCGGCCACTTTGGTGGACCCGGACCGGGCTACGACTGGCCCGAGTCGAACCACGGCATCACGGTCGACTACAAGGGCAACGTCTGGATCGGCGGCAACGGACGCGGCACGCCGCCCGGCGGTCGGGGCGCGGGACGCGGCCAGCGCGGCGGCGGGGCCGTGCTCAACGAAAGCCAGACGGCCGGCATTCAGGGGTACTTCAACGACGCGATGGTGTTGAAGTTCACGCAGAGCGGCAAATTCCTGATGCAGATCGGCAAGGCCGGTCAGAGCAAAGGCAGTAACGACGTCGAGAACCTCCGGCTGCCGGCGAAAACGTTCGTCGACAAGACCGCCAACGAGGTCTACGTGTCCGACGGCTACGGCAACCACCGCGTCATCGTCTACGACGCGGACTCGGGCCAGTACAAGCGGCACTGGGGCGCGTACGGCCACACGCCGGAGGACGTCGACCTCGGCCGGTACGATCCAAAGGCGCCGCCGCCGCAGCAATTCCGCAACCCGGTCCACTGCGCCTAGCTCTCGAACGATCGCCTGCTGTACGTGTGCGACCGCGTGAACGATCGCATTCAGGTCTTCAAGCCGGACGGCACGTTCGTGAAAGAGATGTTTATCAACAAGGAGACGCTGGGCTCGGGCTCGGTGTGGGACATCGCGTTCTCGAAGGACGCGCAACAGAAGTACATCTACCTCGCGGACGGCGAGAACGATCGCGTCCACATCCTCGATCGCGAGTCGCTCGAGATGCTGACGACGTTCGGTGAAGGCGGGCGGCAGCCGGGAGAGTTCTACGGCGTGCACAGCATCGCGGTCGATTCGAAGGGGAACATCTACACGACGGAGACCTACCGGGGACAGCGCGTTCAGCGGTTCGTGTACAAGGGCCTGGCGCCAATCACCAAGAAAGATCAGGGCGTCGTCTGGCCCAAGAAGTAAACGACCGCCTATCACGGTCTCGGGTGTCTCGGCATGTGCCGGACTTTCGTCTTCGCCGGCCTGCTCGTTCTGCTGAGCCGCGTGACCGGCGCGCTGGGGCTGCTCGGCGCCACGCTCCTCTGATTGCACACAAACCCGCGCGGCCACGGGTCAGCCGCGACGAACTCATGCGAAAGTGGACGACGCGAGGTCATGGCGCCGATCCGCGGACTGGTTCCGCTCCACCGTATCGCGCCCGCGATCCTCTTCTTCCGCGGGCACCGGGTCATGCTGGATACCGATCTCGCCCTGCTTTATGGAGTTGAGACGAAGGCCCTCAACCAGGCAGTCCGCCGGAATCGTGAACGGTTTCCCGCGGACTTCATGTTTCAGCTCTCCGACGACGAAGCGGCGTCTTTAAGGTCACAAACGGTGACCTTAAAGGCCCGGCGGGGACAACACAGAAAATACCGGCCGTACGCGTTCACGGAGCAGGGCGTCGCGATGTTGTCCGGCGTGCTGAAAAGTCCCAGGGCGGTGCGAGTGAACGTCGCGATCATGCGAACGTTTGTGCGGTTGCGAGCGCTGGTCGATTCACGCTCGGAGCTGGTGAAGCGCGTGGACGCGCTCGAGGAGAAATACGACGATCAGTTCGCTGAAGTGTTTCGAGCGATCAGGAGGCTGATGGCGCCGCCACTGCCGGCGAAACGACGGATCGGGTTTGGGGTGAAAGGGCCCTAACGGTTACGAGTCGCGCAGGGCGACGGTCGGTTCGATGCGCGTCGCCCGGCGCGCCGGCAGATAACACGCCGCCACCGCGACGGCGAGCAGCACGATCGTGACGGCGACGTACACCGACAGGTCGTGCGCATGAGGAGAAGGCTCGCCACGTTGGCGCACGCGATGAGCAGCACGACGAGCGCGCTTTAGGCGGAAGGTTGATCGCTCAGGCCAGCGACCACCACATCGCCGCGGCGATGCTGGCGATCCCGAGCAGCGTGGCCAGCAGAACTCCTCCGACGACGAAGCGAATCCACTTCTGGAATGGCACGCCCGCCGCGAGCAGCACCGCCATCAGCGCCCCGTTGGTCGGCGTGACGAGTTCGGTGAGCCCGGCGCCCGTCTGATATGCCAGTACAGGCACCTGCCGAGACACACCCAGCAGATCCGCCAGCGGCACGACGAGCGGCATCGTCAGGACCGCTTGACCGCTGACGCTCGGCACCGCGACGTGTACGAGTGCCTGCACGGGAATCTGGAGCAGCGCGCCGACCGCGGGGCGACATGCGCGAGAGCGGCGTCACGAGGCCGTGCAGGATGGTGTCCACGACGCGGCCATCTTCGAGCACGAGCGAGATGCCGCGAGCCGCGCCGATCATCAACGCCGCCGGCAACAGACTCTGCGCGCCTTCGAGATACGCCGTCAACGTTCCCGTCGGACCGAGGCCGCCGATGAGCCCCGCGGCCAAACCCGCCACGAGAAACGCGCCGGCCAGCTCATTGAAGCCCCAGTCGAGCCGCAGTGCGCCGTACACGTACGCGGCCATTGGCGCGATGGCGATCGCCAGGATCAGCGCGTGCTTGATCGGCAGACCGCTCTCCCTCGCCGCGCTCGCGGCGGTTGGGCTCACGCGATTTCGGATGGCGTATCTGATCGTCCACGCGATCCACAGCGCCAGCCCGACGATGAACATCGCCAACCGCAAGCGGCCGCCGGCGACGGGCGACAGCTGCGCCAGCTTCAGCGCGATGCCGGCTTGAAACGGATTGGTCGGTCCGAACGCGCTGCCGATCATCGCGGCGCCCGCGCTCATGGCGACGACGACAACGGCCTCCACGCCAAGACCTTGTCCGAGCACGAGCAGCACGGGAACCAGCGGGATGATTTCTTCTTGCATGTTCTCGAGCGCGCCCATCACGGCGAAGAACACGCAGATGACGGGGATGGCCCACAACCCTCGGCGTCTGAATCGTCCGACGAGCATCGCGACCAACGCGGGCAGCGCGCCCAGCCGATCGACGACGACCCACGCGCCGCCGACAAACAGCACGACGGCGATCACGTCCGCGCCCGCGACGAAGCCGCGCGGCACGGCGATCGCCGCGGCCAGCGGACCGACCGGCGCGCGTGCCACGGGATGATACGTCCCCGCGACAAGGACGCGGCGGCCCGTAAGCGGATCGTTCCGTCGGTCGAACGCGCCCGAAGGAAGGATCCACGTGAGGGCGGCTGCGGCCACGACGCCGAGCAACAGCAGAAGGAGCGGATGCGGCAGGCGAGGCCGATGCATCGGCCTCATTCTAGGATCAGAAGGCGCTCGCTCGGCGTCAGGACTCGATGCGCCGCGAGAGACGGACATCAATATTGTTCATACTGCCGCCGATTCGCTTCAGTCCACGCGGCTAGACGCTGGCGCAAGCGGGCGCAGCGTTCGGACTGCGCGCTCGCGACGTTGCGCTGCTCGGCCGCGTCGTGGTCGAGGTCGTAGAGCTCCTCGACGCCCGTCCGAAGATCCAGGATGTACTTCCAGCTCCCCTCCCGCACGCCGAGCTTGAATTCGTTCTGCGCCACGTAAAAGTAGGCGCGCGGCGCGCGCTGCGGATCGAAGAGGCTGCGGCCCTGCCAGTCCGCCGCCAACGGTACGCCCGCCAGATCGGCAATCGTGGGCGGCAGATCCACGAGCCCGCCAATCGCGTCCGAGCGTGTCGAGACCGCGTAGCGGCGCGGAAACCAGATCAGCAACGGCACCCTCACATCTTCCTCGTACACGGTCTGGCCCTGCATGTAGCTGTCGTGCGGATAACCGAACGCCTGCCCGTGATCACCGAGGACAACGACGAGTGTGTCGTCGGCGAGGCCGTCGCGTCGAATGGCCTCGAACACCCGCGCGAGCTGGCGATCGGTTTCGTGCAGCACGTTGAGATAACGGCCGAGGTCGTACTCGTCGAGAATCCCCGGCTCGCGGACGAGCTCGAGCAGCGGCACGCCGGGCGTCGGCTCGTACGGATGGTGGGTCTGCTGCGTCCACACCATGACGAAGAACGGCCAGGTCCGATTCTGGTCGATGAACTGCGTGATCCCGTCGACGACGCAGGCGTCGGCGAGACCCCACGACGTCACGCGCGCCGCGCACGGGAGGCTGCGGTCGTCGCGGACCTCGCTGAAGCCGTGCGCGGGAACGAACGCGTCCCAGCCGGCCCAGCTCATGTTGCTCGACGTCATGAACGCCGTGCGGTAGCCGCGGTCTCGCAACACGCCGGCGAGCGAGGTCTGCGCGCTTCGCGGAAACTCCTCGGTGAAGTCGAGAAAGTCCAGCTTCGTGTAGACCGACATCAGGATCGACGCCAGCGAGTTCGAGCTGCGGGCGACGTGCGCGTAGAAGCGATCGAAGACCACGCCGCGCGCGGCCTCGGCCTTGAGCGTCGGCGTCGTGTCGTAGAGACCGCCGCTCACGCTCGTCCATCGAGCCGCGACGGATTCCAGCACCACCACGATCACGTTTGGCGGCCGCCGCGCGGACGGCGCGGGCGCGATGGGGCGCGCACCGAGGGGATCGAAATCGGCGAGATCGGTCGGGGCAAACGTCTCGGACAACCGCGCCGTCGGGCCGCCGCTCACGGCCTGCCATAACGACGAGACGAGCACCCACGGCGGATTCTCGGCGATGCGCCAGTCGGAATGCGTCGCCCAGTCGGTCGCATACACGTATTGGCCCACGCCGACCCACACGCCGAGCGCCGTCCACAACACGATCGCCGCTCTTCGTCTTTGCGCATGGGCCTCCGGCGCCAGCCAGAGCGTCGCGCAGACGACGCCGACGTAGGCAAGCGGCGCGGCGACGAGTCCGGCGACGACGCCCGGCGTCAGGTACACCGTGACCGAGGAACCGATCATGCGGACGCTGCCGACGAGCTGCAGCAGTGGATACGTCAGGAATCCGCCGAGCGGACCGAACGCGATCATGCTGGCGAGGGCATAGAGACAGACGAGCGCGGAAAAAACGACAAATCCGATCGAAACAAGCCGGGAGGCGAGCGGGCGAACGCCGGTCAGCGCGAGCGCGGCGCGTCCGAGCGTCCACGCGCATGCGGCAAAGAGCACGTCGCGATACGTGATCGCGGTCACCGACCGCAGATAACCGCCCAATTCGCCCAGCCGGGGAATCCCCAGATGCGACGCTTTAATAAGGATGAGCGTAATCCCCAGCCAGACCGCGGCCCAAAAGAGGCGTCGAGACGCGGAACCCTTCTTCATGGACCTCAACGCGTCAGTAGAGTTCATGCCGGCGATGAACGCCGACGACCTGAAGAAGGGCCTCGCAAAGGTCTAGCACTTGTCGCCGAGGAAGCCCGCGCCGCCGCAGTAGCCGACGTCCTGCAGCTGAATCAGCAGCCCGTCAGGATCGGAGAAGTACAGCTCGGGCGTGCCTTCCTTGGCGCCGCCTCGGTTCTCCATCCGCATGCTGATGTAGTGCCGCATCGGGCCGACGGGGCCCTGCGCGCCCTCGCGCGGTTTGATGCCGTAGCTCTCGAGCGTCTTGATCACCTGATCAGGATTGAATGCATTCATGTTCATGCAGACGTGATTGATGCTCGCCGGCCGCGGCGCCGCATTCCCGCGCGGCGCGCCGCCGCCGGTGAACATGAGGAACTGCACCGTCGGGCCGATCGCGAGCGTCGGCGCCGTAGGTCCTTGATACGAGCGAATCGAGAGGCCGAACAGATCCTGGTAGAACGTGTTCGAGCGCTGCGAGTCGGTCGAGGAAACCGTGAAGTGGCTCAGGTCACGGACCGCGAGCAATCCCTTCGACGGAGACGGCTCCGGCGCGCGCGGCG
>JACPZV010000283.1 GCA_016195295.1 Acidobacteriota bacterium | reverse complement strand
GTGCTGAAGACCGTGCGTGTCACGAAGGTGACGACGCTCGCCGAGCAAGTCGATGCGTCCATCGTTCCGGAGCGGCTGATCGCGACGCTCGCCGGCTTCTTCGGAGCGCTGGGCGCGCTGCTGGCGGCGATCGGGTTGTACGGACTGCTGGCGTACACGGTCACGCGACGGACGAACGAAATCGGCATCCGCATGGCCCTGGGAGCGACGGCGGGCGACGTGGTCGGCGATGTGTTGAAGAGCGCGCTCGCCTTGGCGGTCACCGGGCTCATCGTCGGCTTGCCGCTGGCGGTGATGAGCCGACGCATCGCGGCCAGCCTGATCGAAGGCCTGCCGCCTGGAAGCGTGCTGCCGATCGCCGTCGCGGCAGCGGCCATGATCGCTGTCGCCTTACTGGCCGCGTACGTCCCGGCGCGACGCGCGGCGCGCGTGGATCCGATGGCCGCGCTGCGCTGCGAGTAACGCGCGGCACGGAATCCACGATCGATCGGTTCACAGGCCGCGGCTACCGTCTGAACGTGATCGGCAACACGACCGAGCCGGTGCCGGCCGGATAGCTCACGGTCAGCGTCCCTATGGCCAGCGTCGTGCTCAGGACGCTCCCGCTAAAACTCCCGTTGCCCGGAAAATCGATCGTCAGGCCGCTCGCGGTAAAGCGGTTGACCGTTCCCGAGATTGATTTGGTATCGCCGAACTTGCCCGAGTCCGGCTTACAGTTGGAATTCGTCGACGTCGCGCTGTAATTGCCGCCGACTTGAATCGTGCCGGACAGCGTGAGGCCGTCCGGTTGCAGCGTCAGGTTCAAGGTGGCGGTGCCGTTGTAGTTGACGTCCCAGGTGCAGGAGCCCGAAGCATTCGGACCGGTGCCATTGAAGGATCCGGTAAATGTGGCCTGGCTCGTTGAAGTGATCGTAAACGACACGGTCGAGACGGCGCCGCCGCCGCAACTCCCGCCGGACGTTGCCTGAACCGTGGCCGTGTAATCGCCGGGCTGCAACGACGACGCCGTGTAGGTTAGCGTGCCGGAACCGACCGAGACCTGACTCGGCGACGGCCCGGAAATGGTGACGACGTAACTCGAGGTGTAGATCTTCGGTGACCCCGACGACCAGTTCAGCGTCACGCTCGATCCTGACACTGATTTTGACAACTGGGGTGCAGCCGGCGGCGTACAGGGGACCACGACGCTGATTGGACCGGCCGGCCTGCTGTCGCCAGAGGCATTTCGTGCGAGGACCCGCACGACATAGGTACCAGGAGGCATCGGGCCCGACGTTGTGATCCCGCCGGACAGCCCGACCGGGAACTCGCCGAGACCCTCCGCCAGAACCACCAGGGTGATGGGAGGCGCGCCGGTGGACGCGATCAGCCAGCTAATCGTCACGATGCCGCCATCAAGGCTGTAGCCGAGTTGGGTGGGCGGATCCGGAACCGCCGGCGCATTGACGATGGTGAATTCGCCGGCGACGGGAACAGAACAGGTTGTGCCGGCACTGTTCGTTGCATAGATCTGGACCTGGTACTGGCCCGGCGACAATCCGCCAAACGTGACCGTTCTGGCGCTGATGGGTTGCTGGCCCGAGACTCCTCCCGGCGCCGAGTATTTCAAGACGAACGAGGTCGCCGGATCTCCAGAGGAGGACGGAGTCCAACTGATCGTCACGCTCGTTCCGTTCACGCTCACCTGGATCGACGGAACGCCCGGCGCCGCGGCGGCGGCGATGCCCGCTTCGTTGGGACGCGCGCGGCTCGCGACGACGTCGCGAAAGCCTCCGCTCGACGTCAATAACGATTGGGTCGTCGCCGGCGCCGAGGCACGCTCGGCGCGCGCGGCCTGAAATAGGGCACGCGCGGCCTCGCGCGAGGCATCGGGGCCTGAATCAACGAACACCTTCTGAACCATTGTCGCCGCCGCAGGTTGTACTGGTTGCGGCGCAGGCCATTCGATCGTCGCACCTTGCAGTCCGCCTGGATTACGGCGCGAGACAGGGACGACTGCCCCGCCAGAGGGCGCCACGGCTGACGACCCGGCGGGCGGTGCGATCTGCGACCCCGCCTGCATGCCCGATGAAGGCGACGTCACCGGCGACGGTCCGGATCCGCCGCAGCCGGACAGGCAGCCTAAGACCACGAAAACGACAAGGGAAACGAACCGTTGGATTCTCACCACGCTTCTCCATGAGAGAGACGATGGACGCGCCGCTGGAATTCGTGACTCTGAAGGCCGGTGCCGAGCGCATCCTAACATCAGCCAACGGGCATTTCCATTGTGGCGTCCACGCCCGGCAGGACGCGACGAAGAGGCGAGGAAGCCGTTGAGCGTGTGGTCGCGGAGGCCTGTTGCCTGATGAGAAAAGTCCACGCGACCGGCCCCGCCGAGGTCGTCGCGCTCGGACGACGCGGCGTGTACACGATCGCGTTGTCGGCGAAGGACCAGTGGGCGAATATCGAGGCGTTGCTGAGAAAGTACTCGGACCGGCCGATCTCGCTCGCCGACGCGTGTCTTATCAGGTGCGCCGAGGTCCACGACGAGTCGCGGATCCTCACCTTCGACGGCGATTTCAGCGTCTACAAATGGGCCCGGACTAGGAAGTTCCAGCTACCGACTACCGACTAGGAACAACTGACTCTGTCTCTGCCTCGCCCAACGATTCTTCCCGTCGGCGCCGATGATCATGTCTTCTTCCTGCGCCATCTGCACCGGCTGCCCGCCCCACTCCGGCACGGGCGTCGTCGCTTGCAGCTCGACCGAGAACCACATCGACGGAATGACGCGCGCTTCGCCGCGCCCGACGACGCCGTCCTGGTAATCCCAGAGGCCGATGAGCGGACCGGCGCCGTGACCGTTGAGTCCGATCGGATGCGAGTACAGCGTCCCCGTGATGCCTTTGGCTTTCATCCGCGCGAGCACTGACTGCAGGATCTCATTGCCGGTCCGGCCGACACGGATCTCCTCCATCGTGAAATCCTGCATCGCGTTCGCGTTGGCCAGTGCCTGCCTGATGCCGGCCGGCGCGTCGGTCTCGCCCGGACGCAGCACGTACGCGAGATGCTGCGTGTCGGTGTTCAGGCGCGCGACCGTGATCCCGACGTCGCAGTGCAGCACGTCACCCGGTTGGATGATCGGATCGTCGCCGAGGTCCTTGGCCGTCGCGCCCCGGCGCTGCACCTCGATGCTCGGCTGGAACCACGTGCCGAGCCCCTGATCGTTGGTGCGCTGCCGCCACCACCACACGAGGTCCTTCGAGTGCGTCACGCCAGGCACGATCACCTTCCCCGAGAACATCGTCTGCGTCATCTGCCAGACGAGCGCGGTCATCTTCTCGAAGAATGCTTCTTCTTCCGGCAGCCGTGACGCGACGAGATCCAGTGGCAGACCTTCCGCGTTGCGAAACTTCGACGACCACGCCGGACCGAGCGCTTCGGTCATGCCCTGCAGCTCGCCGCTGGACAATCCGTCGCTGAACGCAAATACCGTCGACCGATCGATCGCGATCGCCTTCGGCTTCCGCTCCTCGACGGCTTCCTTGAGGAGCAGCCACTGCTCGTCGCCCCACAGCTCGGCCTGTCGCCCGTTGACGGGATTCGCGACGGTCTTCGCCGACGTTCGCGCGTCGAACAGTCCGCCCTGCGACGTGCCGCCGAGCGCGATGCGTTCGACGCATGTCGGCGACGGCGCGGTGCCAGCAGCGGCGCACTTGTCGAAGAAGACATAGATCGTCCGGCGACGCGCGGCGAACGTTTCTGGCGCGGTGATGGACGTGAAGATTGGATCCTCGTTGTACTCGCGCATCGGCACGACCCACATGTCGACGCCGTGCTTCCGCATCAGCGCGGGCAGGACCGTGTCCAGCCGCTTCTTCAGCCACTGCTGCTGCATCGCCGCCTGATCGCGAAGCGTCCCGAACGGCCGATCAGCCGGGGGCAGCGCGTTCGGCGCGAGCCGATCCTGACCGGAGACGATGGAGCCGACGAGCACGAGCGACGCGGCTGCCACCCGACGAAGGAATCTCACATTCATAGGCTGGGATTGTCGCACGCCACCGCCTCGCCGCATCAACCGCGCACGGGTGTCCTCCGTTTGTTTCCGTGTCCTCCGTGGGAGAGCCGTTGGGACGCTGACCTGCGGTAGACTCACCCCGGAGGTACGGGATGCGTCGACTGGCGCTCGGCGTGGCGGCGTTCGGCGCGGTCGTTCTCTGGCAGCTCTCGACGGCGCGCGGTCGGATGGAGTCGCTGCAGTCATCGTTCGCCGATTCCGCGTACCTCGTCGACCTCGTGCGTCCGCGCCAGACGATTCCGTCGGTGTTGTATCTCCCTTCGTCTGGCGAAGGCGCGTGGTACGTGCCGACGTTCGGAATAATCTTCGTGTCGCCGATCAAGCCGATTCAGTGGACCGGCCGCGCGTTCGAGTTCGACGCGGTACTACACGTCGGCGCGGGCCCTGGCGATCCACCGTTCAAAGTGAAAGGCGAGCGGCAGGACGATGGATCGATCAAGGCGTCGGTCGAGCCGATCGACAACAAATCGATCCCGTTCAGCGAATTCACCGGGAAGAGGTAGCCGGGATTAAGTGCGATGCTGCTGCAACCCGTCAGCAAGCCTGCAAGCAGACTTCCCTTCACTGAGCGCGACACAGTTGGCCGACCGAAAAGACTCGGCACCTTCGAACTGGCGCGCGAGAACGCATTCGAT
>JACPZV010000282.1 GCA_016195295.1 Acidobacteriota bacterium | reverse complement strand
CGTGACGTCTATCTGCTGGCGAAGTGCCGCGAGTTCGGGGTTCTTCTCAGCCGCTTCCCTCAGCAGGTCCAGTAACATGACCGGCGGACCGTCGTAATGACGCGTGTCGCCACGCTGCTGGGCCCGGTCGACTGGCGCCTGACTCGACGCCGACGCCTGTTCCGAATGGGCTCGAATGCCCGGCTCGAGCAGACTGGCGCCGATCGCGATCGCAAGAGAAGCACGGGTACGCATACAACAGCCTCACCGCAACAGATTCAGTGGTGGTCGCGCATCCGGCGCGCTTCGCGGAGGCGATAACACATCCCCCGACGCGCGCTACCTCGCGACCGAAGCTTCAGCGAAGAATTGAGCGGGCTAGATCAGGAGGACGGAAAACGCGATCCGCGGAGGCGAAGAGGTGCCGGCGAACAGCACGAATGCCGGCCGGGACGACTCAAATGACGGACCGGTGGGAATCGTCGGCAGGAAAACAGCGAGCACCGTTTGGAGTGGACGTTCACTCTTCGTCGGCGCGGAGATCTTTGCGAGGTTTTGCTGATCCGAGGGAGCCTTCGTCTTGCAGCAGTCCTGACCGTCGGAGGTCTTGGCACACTCGTGATGCCCGTTCTTGCAGCAGGCCATCTGCGCCATCGGCGCGTCCACGGGCCCTGACATGCACCCGGCGAGCGCCGCGCCTGGCACGGAGATGCTGATTGCAGCGGCAATCAGTGCGGTGAATACACGACCACGGACCACGAGATCGATTGTGAACTCCCTGCGAGGTGGCTGTCAAATGCTCCTCAGAACTGCACAGGCACGTGATCGCGGCAACTACGGCGCGCCGCCGAAGCGCAGCACAACGTAGACACTCGCGGCGATCGCACCCGCCGCGGGAATCGTCAGGACCCACGCCCAGACGATTCGACGAGCGATCCCCCAACGCACGGCCGACAAACGGCGCACCGCGCCAACTCCGACAATCGCGCCGGTGATCGTGTGCGTCGTGCTCACCGGAATCCCCATCGTGCTGGACGCGAACAAGGTAATCGCGCCCGCGGTTTCGGCCGCGAAGCCGCCCACCGGCTGCAGCTTCGTGATCTTCGATCCCATCGTGTGCACGATGCGCCAGCCGCCAGTCAGCGTCCCGAGACCGATCGCGGCATAGGCCGCGAAAATCACCCACACTGGAATGTAAAAGGTGGGGAGGTAGCCGGCGGTGAACAACAAGCCCGCGATGATCCCCATCGTTTTCTGAGCGTCATTCGTCCCGTGCCCAAGGCTGTAGGCGGCGGCGGACAGCAACTGAAGGCGCCGGAACCAGCCGTCGATCCGTCGAGGAGGGTACCGTTCGAATATCCGGTAAATCAGGGTCATGAACGTGAGGGCGAGCAACAGGCCAATCAGCGGCGCGACGACGATGAAGATCAGCGTCTTGGTCCATCCTGCGAGAATGATCGCCGGCAGGCCCGCCTTCGCCAGCGCCGCGCCGGCGTAGCCGCCCATCAAGGCGTGCGACGAGCTGGTCGGCAGACCGACGTACCATGTGATGAGGTCCCACATGATCGCACCGAAGAGTCCCGCAAAGATCACCGAGCTCGTCACGATTCGAAGATCGACCATCCCGCTGCCGATGGTCGTCGCCACCGCAGTCCCGAATGTGAAGGCCGCTACAAAGTTGAAGAACGCCGCCCACACGACCGCCTGCGCGGGTGACAGCACGCGTGTCGACACGACCGTCGCGATCGAGTTCGCAGCGTCGTGAAATCCGTTGATGTAGTCGAAGACCAGCGCGACGAAGATCAGACCGACGACGACGAGCAGCATTATGCCAACTAACCGTGTTTGAGGACGACGCCTTCGATCACGTTGGCCACGTCCTCGCAGCGATCGGTGGCATCCTCAAGAAAGTCGAGCGTTTCCTTCCATTTGATCACGACCAGCGGATCGCGCTCGTCCTCGAACAACTTCCCCACGGCCTGCTGGTGGATGCGATCGGCTTCATTCTCGAGCCGGTTGATTTCGACGGCGTGCTGGGCGACCCCGGTCTTGCGTTCGAGCGACGCGACCGCGTAGTGGACCTCCTGCGTCGACGCGCAGACGATGTGCGCCAGCTCGCGGCCGCCGAAGCGCACGTGATCGAGACGATACAACCGAATCACCGCGGCCGCATCGTCGATCGCGTCCATGACGTCGTCCAGCGAAATCGCCAGCGCGTGGATGTCCTCCCGATCGATGGGCGTGACGAACGTCCGATTGAGGCGCTGAATGATCTCGTGCGTCAGGAAGTCGCACTTGTGCTCGAGTTCCTTGATCTCATCCGCCTTGTCCCACACGGGGCGATCGGCCGCCAGCATCTCCTCGAGCAGCCGGGCGCCGCGCTTCAGCTCGTCCGCCATCGCCATGAAATCGGCGTAAAACTTCACTTCCCTCGGAATGAAGCGAAAAGCCATCGTCCTCCGCAGACGGAATGACGTGCGTGAAAGAGCGGGCATTCTAGCAGATTCGCGCGGCCAGGTGCCGCCGGGACGTCGAGCGTCGCGACAGTTAACACGGACGTAACAAGCCCGACACATCCCGATAACCTGCAACGCCTACGCTTGTGCGGACTGCTCATGAGGGGGAAAACGATGAAGTTTCGCACGTGGCTAGCCGCGACCGCAGCGCTCCTCGTACTCGCGCCATCGGCCTTCGCGCAAGTGGATCAGGGACGCTTCAACGGGACCGTCCGCGATTCGAGCAACGCCTTCGCAGCGGGCGTGACGGTCAAGATCAAGAACGAGCGGACGGGCGAAGAGCGCACGACCGTCACCAACGACAAGGGCTACTTCCTGATCACGCAGCTCAAGCCGTCGACTTACACCATCAGGGTCGAACGGTCAGGGTTCGCGCCGATCGAGTACACCGCGATGCCACTCAACGTCGGACAGGAGTTGACGCTCGACTTCGAGCTGAAACCGGCCGGCGTCCAGGAAGCGATTACGGTCGTGGGCACCTCGCCGATCCTCGACTTGAGCTCGTCGCGCATCGGCGTCAACGTGAGTCCGCGCGAGGTGGACAACCTGCCGGTCAACGGCCGCCAGATGTCGCAGTTGATGCTCCAGGCGCCCGGATCGCAGAATGCCGGCACCGGCACGTGGCAGGACATTCGCTTCTCGGGTCGTGCCGTCGAGCAGAACGCGATCCGGTACGACGGCATCGAGGGATCGGCGATCATCGACGCCGCGCCGGGCAACCTGAACGGCGAAGTTGCCACGCCCTTCAAGCTGCAGGCGAGTCTCGAGAACATCCAGGAGTTCCGCGTCGAGTCCAGCGCGTATCCGGCCGAGTACGGCACGGGCAGCGGCGGCCAGGTGAGCGTCATCACCAAATCGGGCAGCAACGCCGTCCGTGGCGCGGCGTTCGAATATCTGCGCCGCGACAAGTTCGACGCGCCGAACTACTTCGACACCGCCGCGGGACTTCCCAAGTCGCTCCTCGAGCAGGATCAGTTCGGCGGGTCCGTGGGCGGCCCGCTCGCGAAGGACCGGGCGTTCTTCTTCGGCAGCTTTGAACGCTACCGGCTGAACGCGGGCATCAACATCGTCGAGGCGGTCCCCAGCGCGAGCGCGTGGGCGCGCGCGGTGCCCGCGGTCGCCGCGCTGCGTCCCGGCTTCCTCCGCGCTGACGCCGTGATTCTGCCCGGCAAGTCGACCAACCCCGACTTCGACATCGCTCAGCTTCAGACACCGCAGGTGGTGACGGAGACCGCGTACAGCGGGCGTTTCGATTTCCGCTTCAGTCCCAAGTGGTCCAGCTACCTCCGGTTCTTCCGCGACCAGGGCACGAGCGACCAGCCGAACAGCGTGTCCGGGCAGATCATCCACACGACGGCCGACCCGACCAACGCGGTGTTCAGCGTGCAGGGCATCCTGTCAGATCGCACGACGAATGAACTCAAGTTCGGGTACAACGCCGCGAAAACCAATCTGGTGGGCCTCGCGCCGACGGTCAACGGCGTCGACTTCTCGGGCTTCATCATCAACATGAGCGGCTCGGTGGCCAACACCGGCATCGCCGGCCAGGGCGCCAACTCGGGCATCACGGTGCCGGGCGGCCTCATTCGCGCCAACAGCGCGCAGAACGGCCGCGCGCAGCCCTACGACCCGTACACGCTGTCGTTCATCGACTCGCTAAGCTCGGTCCGCGGCGATCACCTGATCAAGGTCGGCGGCGAAGTCCGCCTCATCCGGATGTCAACTGACCGGCTGGGCGGCATCACGTACTCGTTCACGAACCTGACATCGTTCCTCGCCAACCAGGCGTCGACTATCCAGTACCTCGGCGACGAGAGCGCGCCGAGCGTGTTCAACGGCGGCGCCACAGGCAACCGTAACCTGCGGGAGGAGTACTACATCGGGTACGCGCAGGACGAATGGCACGTCAACTCCAAGTTCACGCTGAACTACGGCGCGCGCTACGACTTCTACACGCCGATGCGCGAGGCGAACAACCTCCAGGTGAAGTTCAACATCGACACCGGCACGATCGATCCGAACACGACGCCGCTCTACAAGTCGACCAAGACGAACATCCAGCCGCGCATCGGTCTCACCTACATGGTGAACGACAAGACCATCATCCGCGGCGGCGCCGGGCTGTTCGTCGGCCCGGGCCAGACCGAGGATCAGATTCAGCCGGCCGCGGATTCAGACCGCATCAGCACGACGCTCTCGACCGGCACGCTGGCCTTCCCGCTCGATCCGGCGGCGGCAGTGGCGAACTTCGTGAACAACCCGAACAACCGCAGTTACCAGCCGCGCGCCTTCGCGAACGACTACGAAGTCCCCGAGCGCATCTACCAGTACACGGCCTCGGTGCAGCGGGATCTCGGCAACAACCTGGCACTGACGGCCGCCTACGTCGGCTCGCAGGGCCGGAATCTTTTCCTGCGCAGCGTCGCCAACAAGATCACCGGCGTCTACACGAACGCGAACCCGGCCAACGCGGCGATCGTCGTCCGGGAGTTCTCGATCATCACGGCCCGCGATGCGGCCGGCAATCCGACGGCCGTGCAGAATCCGTTCGCCGAGATCGACTACAAGACGAGCGGCGGCCACGATAACTACAACGCCCTCCAGCTCGGCCTGTCCCGCCGGTCGGCCAGAGGGCTGTCGTTGAACGCGCAGTACACGCTGTCGCGCAGCTTCGGCAATACGAGCGGATCGAACGAAGCGCTGACGGCAGCGAACAACGCGCGCACACTCGATCAATTCGATTACGACCTCGGCTACAACAGCTTCGACGTGCGCCAGACGTTCAACCTCAGCGCCCTGTATTCGATCCCGTACGGCAGCGGCAGGCAACACACCGCGACGGGCGTCGCCGACGCGGTCATGGGCGGCTGGGACATCGGCGGCATCGCCAACGTCCGGAGCGGGCTGCCGATCGACATGCGCATCACACGGCCGGACATCGTCTACACCGACGCACAAGGCAACGTCTTCCTCAACCCTGCGGCGGGCCGGACGGCTGTGATCAACACGCCTGGCGGCGGCACCTCGCGTAACGTGCGCCGGCCGGACCTCATTCCGGGCGTCGATCCCTACATTCAGACCAACGGCGTGATCTTCCTGAATCCCGCGGCGTTTACGACGCCCAAGCCGGGTACCTTCGGCAACCTCGAGCGCGGGTCGCTCCACGGGCCGGCCTTCAGCCAGATCGACCTCGTGATCGCCAAGCACTTCCCGTTCGCCATCACGCGGAACGTCGAGTTCCGGATGGAAGTGTTCAACCTGTTCGACACGGCGAACTTCTCGAACCCGGCGGCGACGCTCGCCAACGTGTTGCCGTCGAACGCGACCAACGAGGCGAACAAGCTGCAGCCCGGCCAGCCGTTTACATCGGCGGCCGCGGGAACGTTCGGGACAATCCAGAGCACGGTCGGCCGGACGGTCGGGCTCGGCACAAGCCGCCAGATTCAGTTCGCGTTGCGGCTGAACTTCTAATCGACGAGCATAGCAAGGCCTTTCCTTTTTTCGCCGCGCTCCCGATGACGCGGCCGTTCTCGCGCGCGACGACGGTCGCGGCCAGGCAACCGGCGAGACCGTCAGTCGGCAAACGATTCGCGGTGAGCAGTCGCTCGATGTCGGCGCGATCAGCCGGCGTCGCGAGCACGATCATTTAGGCGTGCTCCTCGGCGCAGCACGCGAGCGCCGGGCGTTCGTCCCTCGCACCGGCCGGTGCGCAACAGCCGGTTCTTCGCTGCAGACGTTCGGCGTCCCGGGCGATCGCATTGACGTGACCGAGCGCGTGCGTGGCGATCTCTCTCAGCGTGCGCAGCACGGTGTCGTCGAGATGCGCCAGCCGGTAGTGAATCCACAGACCGTCGCGGCGGGTTTCCACGAGGCCGCTCCGTCGAAGATACGCCAGGTGGCGCGAGACCGTCGGCTGCGGCAGCCGCAGCGCTTCGTGGAGGTGGCACACGCAGATTTCGCCGTTGACGAGCAGCCCCAGAATCCTCAGGCGGGTCGTGTCGGCCAGGGCCTTGAACAACGCCTCGACCGCCAGCAGCTTCGTCGTCATATATATTCGCCTTGACAAATATATCACGGCTCGCCTAGATTCCGTATATACGTCAAGGCGAATACATGGAGGCTCCGATCATGTCTGAGACGAACGTGCAAGACGCCGTCCGCGAGAAGTACGGCGAGATCGCCAAGGCCGTCGGCAAATCCGGCGGCCGCTGCGGCCCGACCGCGTGTGGCTGCGGCGATCCGATCACCTCGAATCTCTACTCCGACGCCGAGACGCGCGACCTCCCCGCGGATGCGGTCGCGGTCTCGCTCGGATGCGGCAACCCGACGGCGCTGCTCAAGCTCGAACCGGGGCAGACCGTGTTGGACTTGGGATCCGGCGGCGGCATCGACGTCCTGTTGTCGGCCAAGCGCGTCGGGCCGACCGGCAAGGTCTACGGTCTCGACATGACGGACGAAATGCTGGCGCTCGCCCGCGAAAACCAGCGCACGGCAGGCGCAACCAACGTCGAGTTCCTGAAGGGCCCGATCGAGGCCATCCCCCTTCCGGCCAACTCGGTGGACGTCATCATTTCGAACTGCGTGATCAATCTCTCCACCGACAAGGACGCCGTGCTGCGCGAGGCGTTTCGCGTCCTCAAGCCCGGCGGACGCTTCGCCGTCTCGGACGTCATCGTTCGTGGCGACGTGCCGGGCGACGTCAGGCGCAGCATGGAGCTCTGGGTCGGCTGCATCACCGGCGCACTCGAGGAACGCGAGTACGCGTCGAAACTTCAGGCGGCGGGCTTCGCGGACGTCGAGGTCGAACCGTGGCGCATCTACAAGATCGAGGACGCGCGATCGTTCCTGACGGAGAGCGGCCTCGATGTGGATCGATTGGCGCCGGATGTCGAAGGCCGCTTCGCGAGCGCGTTCATCCGGGCGCGCAAACCGGCCCAGGCAGCGACGTCCTGCTGCGGTCCGGACTGTTGCCAGTGAGCGAACAACGGCAATGGACCGTGTGATCTTCGCGTGCGTGCACAACGCCGGCCGATCCCAGATGGCAGCGAGCCTGTTCAATCGGATGGCGGACCCATCGCGCGCCACGGCGATTTCCGCAGGTACGCAGCCAGGCGATCGCGTGTATCCCGCCGTGGTCGAGGCGATGCTCGAACTCGGAATCGACGTCAGCGGCAATCGCCCGCAACGACTCACCGAGGCCGTCGCGCGCGGT
>JACPZV010000271.1 GCA_016195295.1 Acidobacteriota bacterium | reverse complement strand
TGAGCGATCAGTACCCGCTCGTGTACGGGTGGACCGACGGATCGGCGGCGCCAGCACGCCGTGCCGATCCGCCGGATATCGTGGTCGTGATGGTCGAAAGCCTGCGCGCTGAAGCACTCGCGATCGTCACCGGCCGCGGCGACAGCGTGACGCCGAATCTCGATGCCCTCGCGCGGCGCGGCGTCGTGTTTCCGACCTACACATCGAATGGGTTTCCGAGTGCGCCCGCCGTCCTGTCATTTCACGCGTCGGCGTGGCCGCATCGGCGGAAGGAAATCATCACGGACTTCGTGGATCGCGGATTCGACAGCATCCCGTCTCGCCTGCGCGGTCTGGGATACGACACGATTTACGTGGGCGCCGATCCGCATTTCGACAATCAGGCGTTGTGGATGCCGCGCTGGTATTCGACAGCCGTGGATCTCGTCGCCGGCGGCATCGCGCCGACCGATCGCCACATCGTCGGTCGCAGCATCGACGAGATCCGGCGGCACGATGCTCGGTCCGCCGCGCAACCCCTGTTCGAGTTCATCTCGACCTATAGCACGCATTATCCGTTCACCTTGCCAGAAGACGCAGGGGAAGCGTCGGTGCCCGCGTCGTCAGGGCTTGGCGCGCAGTATCGCCAGACGCTTCATTACACGGACCGCGAGCTCGGGACGCTCTTCTCGTTTCTGGCGTCACGGTCCCGGAGCGGTCGCACCCTAACCATCGTCGTCGGCGATCACAGTTTTTACAGCGATTTGCGCAAGATCTCGGGATTGCCGGACAACGACAACATCTGGACGGTGGCGATTATCGCGGGTCCGGAAGCGTTGGTGGGTCCGCCGCGGCGGATCGCCGGACCGGCGAGTCACGTCGACATGATGCCGACGATTCTGGCCATCGTGGGCGACGACCGCCCGTCGGCGACGCTCGGCAGCAATCTGCTCGGCTCCCCGCGGGCGAGTACGCGCATGGCCGTCGCGGTCAGGCCCGGCGGGCTCCGGTGCGACCGCGACGGCTACGCGGTCGTCGTCGATGCCCGGACGCCGAATCGCGCCGAGACGCGCGTCGCGTTCCCTGGGCTGTTCGGGCCGACGTCGCCACCACCGGCCGATGTGAACGCCGGACGCCTGACGGACTGGATCACCACGTGGTCCTACCTGATCGAGCACAACCGCGTATGGAACGACGCATGGCTCACCTCCTCGCCGGCGTCGCCGAGCATCGGCGTCCCGAAGTCGCCATGATGGCGGCGTAGTTCTCGATCAAGTTCCGCGAATGCGTTTGCCAGCGATGGCCGATGGCCTCGAGCGTGGTCGTCAGGTCCGCGTGACTGCGCGAGACATCGTCGCGTTCGTCCGGATCGCGCGCGACGTCGAACAGCTCGGTCACGCCGGTTTCGTCCCAGTGCACGAGCTTCCACGGTCCGGCGCGGACGCCCACCTGCGAGAGCGGCGGCCGCGTCGCCAGAATCACCACGCGCCCGCTGCTGTCGCGCGTCAGGTCGCGCCCCTTCATCGTCGCGGGCGGTTCGATGCCGAGCAGACCGAGCACGGTCGGCGCGAGATCGATGTGTCCGGTCGGCAGCGTCACCGCGCCGCCGGTCGACGCGAGCTGCGGTCCCGAGAGCACCAGCGGCACGTGCACCGAGCCTTCATAGATCGACGCGTCGCGCACGCGGCCCATGCCCGCGCGGCCCGATCCAGGGCCGTGGTCGGACACGATGGCGACGAGCGTCGAATCTCGCAGCTTCAGACGCGTGAGACCGTCGACGATCTCCCGCAATCGATCGTCGGCAAACCGCAACGTGGCGCGTTGCGCGGTCGTCTCGCCATCGCCATCGAGCCACAGCCCCGACGGTGATCCCGGGTACTCGTAGGGATGGTGGCCAGCCGCCATGTTGTAGGCGGCGAAGAAGGGCCGATCCGGATGCGCGGCCCGCTGCTGCTCGATCCACGCGAGCACGGCGCGTGTCGTGACGCGTTCGTCGATCCCCCACGCGTTCTCCCACGCGCCCTGGTGGCCGGGCATGTCGTTGCGATCGGCCATGAAATCGATTTGCCGGCGTTTGAGAAACCGGATCTGGCGATCGAACGCGAAGTCGGCCGACGTCAGAACCGCGGTGTCGTAGCCGGCGGCCTTAAGCGCCTCCGTCAAACTGATGCAGGGAATGGCCGGGTTCACGTACGTGATCGGCGGATAGTCCGGGTGCGGCAGCTCCGAGCACCAGATTGTTGAACGCGGCGTTCATCGTCTGCGCCCAATGCGCGTAGTGGTTGTCGAAGCGTACGCCATTGGCGGAGCGAGCGAGCTCGTCGAGAAACGCCATGGGCGTGGGCGCCGGTTCCAGACTGCGCGTCGAGATGGACTCGAGGAGGATGAGCACGAGGTTGGTTCGCGCCGGCGTCGCGCGCTTCAGTGGATTCGCGCCGTCGACGGGCACCGGCGATTGCAGATCGAAACAGTACGGATCGCCTTGAGGCGCTTCGGGGCGGCGCCGCGCGCGCAGCGGACCGCGCGCGTACGACCCGACGAGCATGGTCAGCGGACTGCGTTCGAGGCCGAACGTGTGCACGGCCAGCACTCCGTTGGCGAGCCCCGGCACCGCCACGAGCGTGAGAAACACGAACACCGCCAGCGTGAGGACGAGACGGCGACCGAACCCGCGTCCGGTCTTGGCGCGGCGAGACCAGAAGCCGAGCGCGAGAAGCGGCAGCGCCAGGGCGACAATCGTTTCCACTTCCACCGACGTCGTCAGGTACGGGGCGACCGAATCCACCATCAACTGGCCGCCGCGTCCCGGCGTGGCGTTATAGAAAAACAGCAGGTCGATCGCGGCCTTGTCGAGCGGCGCGCCGACGATGAGCGCGACGTGAAAGCTGACGAGGAGGAACACGCCGTACAGGGCCTGGACGGTGGAGGACGCGGCAAATGCCGCGCGGGGGAATCGTGCCGCGAGCGGACGGGCTGTGATCGTCGCGAGCGCCGCGACCATTGCGGCCGACATGACGTCCCAGCCCAGGCACAACGCGAGACGCGGCCAGATCAGAAGCCACGACGTTGCGCCTTCCGCGCCGGAGGTCGAGTACGCGAACAGCGCGAGCTTGAAGAGAACCGTGCTCGTCAGGGCGGTCAGGAAGTTGCTAATGATCAACGCGCCCATCATACAGGCGTCAGTCGAGTGGCCGTTCGTACAGGTCCTCGCGGACCGGACGGTAGTGCTGCCGGACGTAGCTCCAGATCGCGGGCGGAAGCTTTCGTTCGTACATGCTCAGCACGACAATCCGCGGACGGATCCGGCCCGACTCGATCGCGCGCGTGAGCTCGGCGAAATCGCGATCGGTGACGAACGGACCGCTGAGAAAGAAGTAATACCAGGCGTGCGGACGGAAGACGCCCGGCCCGCTCGTCACGCTCAGGACCGCGTCCGTCGGCCGCGTGTGTTCGGTGACGTACGCCAGCTCGTCGAGCTGCGCGCCGATCGGCTTGTGGACGCGCGCGAGATTGCCGTAGTGCATCGCGACCAGCGCCAGGAGGGCGAGTGACGCCGCGCTCGAGCCGCGCGCGCGACGCCAGGCGTCCAGCGCCGCAGCCGCGAGCCCGCTCGCCAGCGTGAACGCGCAGATCATGGCCAGCCCGATCCCGCTCCCGGGATGATCGATGCCGAGGTAGAGCGCCGCCAGGCTGGCGACTGGCGCGACGACGAACGCGGGGCCGAGCCACGCGCCGACATGGATCCGTGGTCCGGCGCGTGAGACCAGCTCCGGCGCCCATGCCGCGGCGAACACGGCAAGGTGCGGAAAATAGTTGACGAGGTACTGGTCGTAGACGCGGCCGAAGACGAACACGCCGAGGAACAGACTCGCGGCAGTAAGCGGCAGAACGAGGCGCACGCCCGCATCCTCCGATCGTCGCTTTAGCACGACGACCGCGAATCCTCCAACGCCGAGCGCCATCAGCAATGGCGAGTGGATCGCGTGCGATAGGAGACGGGGAAAGGGTGAGAACCTCTCGGCGTTCTGCTCGACGTTGAACGTCACCGTGTAATGGATGAACGCGTCCAGTGCCCCGCGCGTGCTGAACCAGTACGACGTCCACGCAGCCGGAACGGCCGCAGCGAGCGCGAACAGCGCGACGAGCGCCGCGCGTCCCGGCCATCGGCCCATCGCGCACGGCCTGTCGTCGACCACGTACGCAAGCAAAGCGGCCGCCAGACCTGGCGCGGCGAAAAGCGTCTTCTGCGTGAACAGCACGGACGCACCGAACGCAAACCCGCCAAGGCTGAACAGCGTCGCGGCCGTGCCGCCGCGCTCGCTGCGCCACGCCTTGACAATTGCTATGAGCGCCACGAGCAGACATAGCAATGCGGGGACGTCCGGGCGGTATTCGAGCATCGAGTCCTGAAACTGACTCGCGGAAGTGAGAAAGAACGCCGCGAGGATGCCCGTGAACCGGTCGCGCCACGCGCGGCCCAGCACGTACGTGCAGACGACGCACCCGATCGTCATCGCCCACATGATCAGCCGCAGCACGAAGAACAACGCGATCGCCGCACGCGGATCGGCGTCCGTGTTGAAGAGGCGGAACAACGGCGCGAAAAGCAGATAGAGCCAGGGCGTGTGGTGCTCGAAGAAGTCCACGTACGGCACGAGGCCGCGCGACACGCACCACGTGGCGTGCGCGTGCTCGAATTCGTCGATGTCGAGATTGCGAAAAAAGATGAACCAGAGACGTGACGCCAGGATTGCGATCGTCAGGATGAGCCCGACACGCGCGATCTGCCGGCCGCTGTCGGTCTCCATCCGCGTCATCTTATGGCCGGCGCAGCGACTGGTAGATGTTCTCGAGACGGCCGGCGATGGCCGACCAATCGTAGTCCCGGGCCTTGACGGCGCCGCGCGCCGCGAGTGCGCGGCGGCGCGGCTCATCGCCCATCAGCGCGGCGAGCGCCGCGCCCAGCGCGTCGACATCGCGAGGTGGCACGAGAACCGCGCTGTCGTCTCCGCCGATCAGGTCCGCGTATCCCTCGATGTCACTGGCGACCACCGGCGTGCCGCAGGCCATCGCTTCCAGCAACACGATGCCGAAACTCTCCCCGCCGATCGCGGGCGAGCAGACGATCTGGCTCGCCTGCATGTACGCGGGCAACTGCTCGTCGTCGACGCGCCCGACGAACCGCACGTTCGCGCCGAGCGTTGCCGCCAGCGACTCGAGCGCGTGTCGCTCGGGGCCGTCGCCGACGATGAGGAGCTGCGCGTCGGGCCGGCGCTGTTGCACGAGGGGCATCGCGCGGATCAACCCGTCCACGCCCTTGCGCGGCTCGAGACGGCCGACATACAGCACGTGCGGTCGATCGGGCGCGACGTCGATCGGCCGCGGCCGCGCCGTCTGAAACGCGTGAAGGTCGATCCCGTTTGGCACGATGTCGTACCGGCCGGGGAATTCGCGCGCGACGGTGCGGCGCGCGGCCTCCGACACGGCGATGCGACAGGCGATGCGACGCATCAGCGGCGCGAGCAGCGGCCGTGCCAGTGGATACCAGCGATGCCCCTGTTCGCGGTGCACGTGAAACGTCGCCACGACGGGGCAGGACGCCATCAGCACGACGCACCACGGCGCGAGCGGCGTCAATGGCTCGTGTACGTGCGCGATGTCGAGCGCCTGCGAACGGAACAGCTGTCTGACGCGCGACGCGCTCCGCGGATCGAGACCGATGCCGGACTCCGTCCCGCCGAACGTGACGATCGTACTGCCGCCGAGTCGCACCTCGCCGTGGCCGAGCGGAGCGGACGCCGGCCCGCAGACCAGGACGTCGTGCCCCCGGGCGCGCAGCGCTCGCGCCTGCGCCCGGATGTGCGTGCCGACGCCACCGGGCCGCGAGAGGTCGTACGGCGCAAAGAGTCCGATACGCACTGG
>JACPZV010000084.1 GCA_016195295.1 Acidobacteriota bacterium | reverse complement strand
GATCTGCGGGTGACGGTACTGGACGCGACGCTGGAGCTTCCATTCCTGCTCGCGCCGCTCGGCAGCAGCCGACTCTTTTATCCGCGCGGAGAAATTCTGGCCGCGCGCGAAGCCGGCGCCGCGGGCACGACCTACATCCTGTCGACGCTGTCGGGCTGCCGGCTCGAGGACGTGAAAGCCGGATCGAGCGGCCCCGTGTGGTATCAGCTGTACCTCGTCGGCGGCCACGATGTCGCACGGGCGGCTATCGAACGGGCGCGCGCCGCCGCGTATTCGGCGCTCGTCGTGACGATCGACACCGCGGTCGCCGGCCTGCGCGAGCGCGACGTGCGCAACGGCGTCAAAGAGATCGCGAGCCTCAATCCGTGGAAGATGCTCCCCTTCCTCCCGCAGGTCTTCGCGCGCCCGCGCTGGCTCGCGGGCTTTCTCGCCGACGGCGGGCTGATGAAATTCCCGAACGTCATGATCCCGGATCGCGGTCCGATGCCGTACGCGGACGTCAGCGCGGCGCTGGGCGACGCGATGGTGACCTGGAAGGATCTGCGCTGGATTCGGGGGGCATGGTCGGGTCCGATCGTCATCAAAGGCATTCACACCGGAGACGATGCAAAGCGCGCCATAGACGAGGGGGCGGACGCGATCGTCGTCTCCAATCACGGCGGGCGTCAGCTCGACGGCGTGGCGGCGTCGCTGCGCGTGTTGCCGGAGGTCGTCGCGGCGGTCGGCGGAAAAACCGAAGTCCTCTTCGACGGCGGGATCCGCCGCGGAAGCGACATCGTCAAAGCGTTGTGCCTGGGCGCGAAGGCCGTGCTGATCGGACGGGCGTACGGGTACGGGCTCGCGGCCGGCGGCGGACCGGGCGTCGCACGCGCGATTGAGATTCTGCGCGCGGATCTGATCCGGACGCTGAAGCTGCTCGGGTGCAAATCGATCGCGGATCTCGATCGCTCTTACATCGAGGACTTGTAGCGCCCTTTTAGGGCCGCGGCCTAGGAAACGACGAGTCTCACCTCGGGCGACACCCCGCTCGTGCCGCAGGAATTCTTCGCGCGCATCCGAACGAAGTACGTGCCCTTCCCGATCCCCGTCGCCGTGTACATCGTGGATGGACTGCCGAGATCGCTGTTCGCGAGGTTCGTCTGGCCGGTGGACGACCCCGCTTCGACGATGTAGGTCGTCGCGGTCGAGGAGGCGGTCCACGCCAGGTACACCGTCGAGCCCGACGCGGTCGCCGCGAATCCCGCGGGCGAGGGCGGCGCCGCCGTGCACGAGCCGACGAGCAGGCCGACTTCATTCGACGCGGGACTGATTTCGGTTCCGTTCGCGCTTTTCACGCGCACGTAGTACAAGCCATTGCCGACGCCAGACGTCGAGAAGCTCGTGAGGGTCGATCCGGTGTTGAACGCGGCCAGGTTCGCGGAACCGCTCTGCGATCCGGCTTCGATCACATAGGCGGTCGCCGTGCCGGTCGTCGGTGCACCCCACGTGAGCGTCACGCTCGAGCCGGACGAGGACGCCGCAAAGTTGGTCGGCGCGCTGACGTTGTTCACCAGGGACTGGCGGAAGTTCGCCACGATCGACCGCGTGTTCACGATCGTGCGCTGATTGTCCTGGGTCGACGTGCCCACAGGATGTCCCTGGTAGGTGTTCACCGGGCTCGAGAATTGATTGATGAGCGTGCAGCCCGTGCAGTTCAGACCGTACGACATCACGGTGTAGAACTTGTTCGTCGCATCCGTGTACCCCTGCGAGTACGAATACGCGCCGTTGTTGCTGTTGTTGCCCGGCTCGTGCAGACAGCCCATGTTGTGACCGAGCTCGTGCGCCAGCGCGTAGATGTAACTGATGAAGTTGTAATAGACCACCGTGCTATAGGCGAAGGGGGCGAACGCGGTACTGACGCTGCTGCCGCCCATGATGTACGCCAACCCGCTGTATTTCGGATCCTTGGTGACCAGCAAGCCGACGAAATCGGCGCCGAGGCGATCGCGCATCACCTTCGCATCGGGGTTGGCGGTGATGTTGGGCAGATCGGTGAACAGGTCGCCGGCGTCGACGTACGGGGTCTCGTACGCGCCGACCAGCCGGAGGCGTGATGGGATCGCACTCGCCGTGTACACCGCGTTGACCTGCGCGATCGATGCCGTCAAGTACGCGTTGAGCGCCACTGTACCGCCGACCGCGGTCTTCACTCCCGTGGTGTAGTACAGCAGGAGATCGAAGGTGTCTCCCGAATCGGCGGCTCCCGTCGGCGGAGGAGCGCCGGCCGCCGCTTGCTCGACCTTCGGAACGATTGAAGCGATGGGGTCGGGATCGGGCGGGATGACCTTGCGGTTGATCTCCGTGACCGCGTACGCGCCGTCCGGTTGACTGCGAACGGAATACAGATGCTGCGGCAAAATGATCGCGCCGTCGAAGACGCCGTCTGCGACGGCGAGAATCACCTGGCTCGCCTCAACACCTGCGATCGTCCCCACCCACGCGTAGCCGCCGACGACTGAGACGGCCTCGACGTGATCGAGTTGCGCCACCAGATTTACGTCAGTGAACAGATTCAGCTCGACCGTGCGCGCCGCCATCTGCGTCGCACCGAACCCGGTGCCCGCCGGGCCCGGCGCCATCAGCATCGTCAAGTTGACCGTCGCGGTCCGGCTGCGCAACACCATCGGATCGCCGGAAGCGCCCGTCGCGGGTGCGAGCGTGCGAGCGTCGCGTTCATCGGAGAACAACCCTCGCGGCGCCTGCGCGCGCACGCGCGACGCCGCGGACCCAAGGCTCAACGCGAGCCCCACGCCCAGTGCCGACACACGGAGAACGGCAGAGCGCACGCTGTGCAGCGCCATCACTCACCTCGAGGTTACTTGCTCGTCTTGATGCGATACGACCCGTCGTCGAATCGTTCTCGGTACGCGGTGTGGCACGTGCCGCAGGCCTGACCGAGCGGCCCGGCGGCGGTTTTCGCCGCTTCCCACTTGCCGGTCGTCGCCGCCGTCTCGATCGCTTCGGCGTTCTTCCGCGCATCGGCCGCCCATTGCATCGGTTCGGTCTTCCCGCGGCTCTTCCAGATGGCTTCCACTTCAGCGAACGCCTGCTTCAGCGCGACGGCATTCTGCGTGGTGACGTCGACGTTCGAGCCGTCGATGCTGCCACGGAGCGCGCCGAAGGCCGGCTGAATCTTCTTCATCAGCCTGTCCAGCGCCTCCTCGTCTGGCGTTGCGGGCGGCGGCATGCGCCAGGTCAGATCGAGGAACGACTCGTTGATCACCGCCGTCGCGATCAGCGCGGGCTTGCCGCGGTATTTTTCGATCGCGTCCGCCGGCAAGTCCAGCTTGTAGTCCTTGGCTTTCTTCGCCACTTCCTCAGGATCGAATTTCACGACTTCGCCGAACACGGTCAGGTACGCGTTGGGAGTGACCGCGGCCTGGAGCTTCGGCGCCAGCACGAGCACGTCCTGGCCGCTCATCTTGGCTTTCGCGGCGTCGCCCACGGTTTTCTGCGCGACCGAGAACGCCGACTTCGACAGGATGTTCTGCACGGACGCGGTCATCGTCACGCGCTCGCCGTAATAGGTTTCGGGATGGGCGACCACGGTGTTGGTGGCCACTGGAACGAGCGGCTTGACGGGCGCGGCCGGCGCTTGAGGCTCGGCGGCGCCGCGTCCCCTGCCTTGCTGGGCGCCCAGCGCCGTGCACAATCCGAACAGCAGTGGCAGGGCAATCGCCGTGGACGCCCCGCGCCCGGCAGTCATCAGTGTGCGCATGGATAAACTCCTTCCCTGACGAATGAACAGGCCCATTGTAGGGGAATCAGCGTCCGGGGGCTAACCGCTCACGTATCCAAGCGTGCGCAGGCGTTTGCGAAGACGCTTCAGCGCTTCGTCCGTGGCGCCGACCGGACGGCTGAGCATCGCAGTCAATCGGCGCCACGCCTGGCGCGCTTCGGCGAAGCGGGGATCATCGACGGGAATCACGCCATCGCCGTCGCCCACCGACACCAGCGCCTCGTCTGCGGCGGGACCCGTCAGGGCGACGGGCTGAGCGGCGCTCCATCGAGTGAAGTACTTCATCCGCGGAAACCGGAGCGCCACGCGCACAGGGTCGCGGTCCTGATTGAACACGGGCGCGAACGGCGAGGTCCCTTGGGGATCGAACTCCCAGCGCGATCCGTTGGGCCGGATGAGCACGTTCCCCATCATCCAGGCCGGAATGGACGCGCCGGCCAACGCGAGGATCGACGGCGCCACGTCAATGGACCGCGTCATGCCGTCGATTCGTTGAGGCCGCAGTTCGCCGCCGAAGCTGACGACGAGCGGAATGTGGGTTTCCGTGTCCGGGAGATTGCCGATGCCCCCGCCGTGCCCCGCGTAGCCCGCCTCGTACAGCTGTTCGCCGTGGTCCGCCGTCACGACGAGCACGGTGTTTTCGAGCCGACCGAGACGCGAGAGCGCGCCGATCAAACGACCGACCGCGCGATCCGCCTCGTGCAGATCCTCGTCGTACAGGTCGCTGACGTACTGGCGTTCGATCGGGCTTCCGAGATTGGCAGCCTGCTCGGGCGGCGCGCCGTTCGCAAAGGAAGGACGCACGCGTCGATCGACAAAGACAGGCGCGCGAGCCCGAAGTGGATGCGGAAAGTGCGTGTCCATCGCGTGCAGGTAGGCGAAAAACGGCGTGTGCTGCGCAGCGAGCCAGGGCTCGAATTGATCGAGGACGTCGGCGAGATTCGCCTTTTGGCCCTCCGGCTTCAACGAAGCGACGTTCGAGTAGAAGTCGAACACGCGAGTCACCGGCGCCAGACGCGGATGGAAATACGGATGCCCGGCAAATAAGGCCGTCCGATAGCCGTTGTCGGCGAGCACCGCGGGGAGCGCCGTGAGGGCGTTCTCGTCTGGCGGCGGCGGCGCGCCCGGCGCGGAGATCAACGGGAGCGGACGCAGCGTGCTCGACAGCAGTTGCGAGACACCGGTAATCGTCCCATTACTGCCGCTGTAGTGCTGCGTGAACAACAGACCGCTGGCCGCCAGCCGATCCAAGTTGGGCGTCGTCTGCCGGAAGTAGCCCATCGACGACAGGCGATCGGCGCGGCACGCATCGAGGACCACGAGAATGACCGACGGTTTCGCGCCGGCCACTCGAGCCGGCGATTCCGGTCGCGAAGCCGCACTCAGCATTCCCATCGCGGCCAGGCAGACCCATCCCTGCGCTCGGCGCACGGAGTGCCCTCCTGCTCTTGTTAGACAAAGGGCGCACAGAAGCGTTACATCTCGAGGAATCGGGGAGATACGTGAGGAATTACTGTCGGGCAGTGCTAATAGGCCAACCACCTAACCTTACTGGTCAACTAATTGGCCTGTATGCATTACAATACCGTTCCCAGGAGGCTTTATCACTCGATGGCGTTAACTCGATCGCAACTCCTCAAGCTCGCTCGATCCGGAGCGGAAACACGGCTCGCGGAACTAAGAGCCGAAATCGAAGCTCTTT
>JACPZV010000270.1 GCA_016195295.1 Acidobacteriota bacterium | reverse complement strand
CATAGCTCGGATTGTAGCAGCCCGATCACGTCTTCGTGTCCTTTGGTGTCCTTTGTGTTTCTCTCAGCGGTCTCTGCGTTCTACGTCGTCGGTTGCGAGCGCCCGAAGCGAGTCGCCGGTGAGGCGGAAGATCGACCACTCCTGCATCAGTCGCGCGCCCAGACCGCGATAGAAACCGATCGCCGGCGCGTTCCAGTCGAGCACCGACCACTCGAGCCGCCCGCAGTGGCGTTCGACCGCGAGTTTCGCCAAGTGCGTCAGCAGCCGTCGTCCCAACCCGTGGCCGCGCCACTCGGGCACGACGTAGAGATCTTCGAGGTAGATGCCCGGCTGCCCGAGAAACGTCGAGTAGTTGTGAAAGAACAGCGCGAAACCCGCCGGCGCGTCGTCCGCGTACGCAATGACGACCTCGGCCGCAGGACGCGGACCGAACAGCGTCGCGCGCAGCTTCTCTTCGGTCGCCGTCACTTCGTGCGCGAGCTTCTCGTACTCGGCGAGTCCTTTGATCAAATTGAAGATCAGCGGCACGTCGCGCTCGGTCGCTCGCTCGATGCGAATCGCCGGGGACGTCACGATCGCTCCAGCGCGCGCTTGAGCAACGCGATTTGTCCGCCGTGGTACGTCCCGTGCTCGATGACGCCGTGCAACAGGTTCGACACCGTATACTCCAGGCCTGGAACCTTCGCATCGATCGTCTGCTCGTCCAGTCGCCTGACGTCGGTCGCGAGCGCGCGGTGACCGTCGCGCAAACGTTCGAGCGCGGTGCGCCACGCGTCCGCGCCCGTGGCGCCGACCGGCGGCCAATCCTCGGCCGGCGTGGCGTCGGCCGTCCGCTCGCCATGAATCCGCGCGCGCGCAATCTCGGTCCACGCCGTGACGTGCACGACGATTTCCCAGATCGTATGGGCGCCGGCAATCGGACGCGCCGCCGCCTGCTCGTGGGTGACATCTTTCAAGAGTTCGTCCAATGCGGCGCCGTGCCACATGGGCCCCGTCACCGTGCGTTTGATGTGATTGGACAGCCGCGCCGCCACGCTAGGCATCCGCCCCCCTTTCGAGTAAACCTTAACATCGCATTCCCCGTCTATTGAGGGAACCCATGCCCAATTTCAGGCTCGCCCTCCGCATGCTCTTCAAGACGCCGTTCGTCACGATCGTCGCCATCGTCTCGCTGGCGCTGGGCATCGGGGCGAACGCGGCGATTTTTTCGCTCTTCAATCAGATGCTCCTCCGGCCGCTTCCGGTTCCGGAACCGGGCGGGCTCGTGAACTTCTCCTCGCCGGGACCAAAACCCGGCTCCAACTCCTGCGGCCTGGCCGGCGAGTGCGACGCCGTGTTCAGCTACCCGATGTACCTCGACCTCGAGAAGGCGCAGACAAGCTTGACGATTTTCACCGGCATCGCGGCCCACGTGCTCTTCGACGCGAACATCGCGGCGCGAAATCAAACATCGAACGGCGTCAGCGTGCTCGTCTCGGGAAGCTACTTTCCCGTGCTCGCGCTTACTCCGGCGATGGGCCGTCTGCTGACGCCGGAAGACGATCGCACGATCGGCGAGCCGCACGTCGCCGTATTGAGCTACGGCTTCTGGCAGTCGCGCTTCGGTCAGGATCCGAACGTCATCAATCAGGAACTGATCGTCAACGGCCAGACATTGACGATCGTCGGCGTCGCGCCGCGCGGGTTCGAAGGCACGACGCTCGGCGCCAAACCGCAGCTTTTCGTGCCGATCACGATGCGCGCGGTGATGTTTCCCGGCTGGAAGGGATTCGACGATCGACGCAACTACTGGGCGTACCTGTTCGCGCGGCGCAAGCCCGGCGTGTCGATCGAACAGGCGCGTGTCGCGCTTGCCGGTCCGTACCACACGCTGCTGAACGACGTCGAAGCGCCGCTGCAGAAAGGCATGAGCGAGCAGACGATGACGCGGTTCAGGGCGAAGCCGATGCTGCTGACGCTGGGGCCGCAAGGCCAGAGCAACGTCATTGGGCAAGCGCGCCCTCCGTTGACGCTGCTCTTCGGCGTGACGGGTTTCGTGCTGCTGATCGCGTGCGCGAACATCGCGAACCTGCTGCTGGCACGGTCCGCGGCGAGGGCGGGCGAGATGGCGATCCGCCTGTCGATTGGCGCGACGCGGCGGCAGCTCGTCAGCCAGCTCCTGTCCGAGTCGATGCTGCTCGCGCTCTTCGGCGGCGCGGCGGGTATCCTCGTCGCGCGCTGGACGCTGGACCTGATGGTGTCGCTCGTGTCGAGGGAAGCGGCGGACACGATCGACGTCGCGCTGCACCCGCAGGTGATGGCGTTCGCCGCGGCGCTGACGATCGGCACCGGCGCGCTCTTCGGCCTCTTCCCCGCGCTGCACAGCACGCGGCCCGATCTCATCTCGTCGCTCAAGGGACAGGCCGGTCAGCCATCGGGCGCGCGGGCGGCCGCGCGCTTCCGTACGTCGCTCGCGACGGCGCAGATCGCGTTGTCGATGGCGCTGCTCGTCGTCGCGGGCCTGTTCACGCGCAGCCTGCTGAACGTGAGCCGCGTCGACCTTGGCTTGAAGGCCGACGACGTCATCATGTTCCGCGTCTCGCCCGAGCTGAACGGCTACTCGTCCGAGCGGTCGAAGCAGTTGTTCGAGCGGCTGGAGGACGAGCTCGCCGCGATTCCCGGTGCGAACGGCGTCACGGCCGGGCGCGTCGCGCTGCTCGCCGGCGACAACTGGGGCAACTCGGTCTCGGTCGAGGGCTTCAAGGCCGGCCCCGACACCGACATGGGTTCACGCTTCAACGAGGTCGCGCCAGGGTACTTCCATACGCTCGGCATTCCGATTCTCTCCGGACGCGAGTTCACGCGCGCCGACTCCGCGGCCGCGCCGAAGGTGGTCGTCGTCAACGAAGCGTTCGCGAAGAAGTTCAACCTCGGTCGCGAGGCCGTGGGCAAACACATCGGCGACACCGGTGGCGGCGGTCCACTGACGATGGAGATCGTGGGCCTCGTGCAGAACACGTCGGATCGATCACGTTCTACGTGCGATCGGCGATCGATCCCGACGCCATGCTCGCGAACATCCCGAAAGTCGTGCAGAAGCTCGACGCCAATCTGCCGGTCGAGGATCTGCGCACGCTGCCGCAGCAGGTGCGCGAGAACGTGTTCCTGGATCGATTCATCAGCGTCCTGTCGGCGGCGTTCGCGGGGCTGGCGACGCTGCTCGCCGCGGTCGGCCTGTACGGCGTGCTCGCGTACACCGTCTCGCAGCGGACGCGCGAGATCGGGTTGCGCATGGCGCTCGGCGCCGCGCCCGAGCGCGTGCGCGCGATGGTGATGCGCCAGGTTGGCGTGATGACGGCCATCGGCGGCGCGATCGGGCTGGCCGCGGCCGTCGGCCTCGGCAAGCTCGCCGAGTCGCTGCTGTATCAGTTGAAGGGATGGGATCCGATCGTGCTCGCGGCGTCAGCCGTCGCGCTGACCGCGGTCGCGCTCGGGGCG
>JACPZV010000269.1 GCA_016195295.1 Acidobacteriota bacterium | reverse complement strand
ATTTCCTCGCCGGGCGCGATCTGCCGGCGAAACGTCGCCACCTCGATCACGTTCGGTCCGAACTTCACGTGGGCCAGACGAAATCGGCGGCCGATGATCCAGCAGTTGCGGAAGAGCCTCTTCACTTGGGAGGGATGCGCGGACGTGCCGATGTCGAAATCCTTCGGCCGCCGGCCGAGCAGCAGATCGCGCACGCTGCCGCCGACCAGATACGCGGCGTGATCGCCGTGCCGCAATCTGTAAAGGACCCTGAGCGCGTCGGGATCGATGTCACGGCGCGAGAGCGGGTGCGACTCGCGCGGAACGATCCTCGGCTCACCCATCGGACCGCATTGTACCAAAGGCGATCGAAGGGCCCGTGCTACGATCGCCGCATGGGCCGGCTGATTGCCGCGCTGATCGTGATCGCGACGACCGCTGCCTCCACCGCGGCTGCCGACGATCCGCTGGCGCGCGCGCGTCTGTTGTACAACCAGCGACAATTCGACGCTGCGCTGCAGGCCGCAGACGAGGCTCGCCGGACGCCGGCGCTTGCTGACGCCGCGGATCTGGTCGCCGCGCGCGCGTACCTCGAGCGCTTTCGCGACGCCCAGGCCCCAGACGACCTGAGCCGCGCGCGCGAACGGCTCCGTCGCCTCGATCCCCGGCGTTTCGCCACCCGCGAACGCACGGAGTTCATCGTCGGCCTCGGCGAAACGCTGTACTTCGACGAAGCCTTCGGCGCCGCCTCCAGCGTGTTCGACACGGTCCTGCTCGCCGGCGATCTGCTCGCAGACGAGGCGCGCGGGCGCGTGCTCGATTGGTGGGCGACCGCGATCGATCGCGAGGCGCGGCCCCGGCCGGACGCCGAGCGCCGCCTCGTCTATCAACGCATCCGCGCGCGGATGATCGAGGAGCTCGCGATGCATCCGGCCAGCGGCGCCGCGACGTACTGGCTGGTGGCCGCCGCGCGCGCCGAAGGCGATCTGCCGGCCGCGTGGCAAGCCGCGCAGGCGGGCTGGGTGCGCGCGTCGTTGACGGGCGATGGCGGCGTCGCGCTTCGGGCCGATATCGATCAGATCATGCGGCGCGCGATCGTTCCCGAACAGGCGAAGGCGCTGGCGCAGCCGCCGCAGACGCTTCAGGCGCAGTGGGAGCAGTTCAAGGAACGCTGGACGCGTTGATCAGATCGGAAGGCGGCGGGCGCGTCGAACTCGCTAAGCAAGCAGCATGCGCATGGGTGCCATCTACTTTTCGTCCGGCGCGTCTACGTTCAGGTGTCGACGCACACCCACCAGGAAATCGCGCGCGCGCGTCAGCAACGTGGCGATTTCGTCGTTGGAAGGCGTGATCTCTGCGCCGTAGTCCGCAGATTGCCGCTGCAGAAACGCCTCATGGAGCCAGCGCGAAAACTCCTTCGGCAGGAGCGCGGGCTTCACGTACAGCTGGTCGAATTGTCCGATCGCTCCGCTGTGCCGGGAGGTCTCCGCTTGACGGGACGCCAGAAGCGCGAGCACGGCGTAAAACATCGCATAGTACGCGCGGTTAATTGCGGAGCGACGTAACCCGCCGGCGAGATTGAGATCGGCCGCCGCGATGGCCTCGGCGGCCTGCTCCAAGCGGTAGCGAACGAGCGCCTGGATTTTTTCCGTTTCGGTCACGCCGCGATTCCCTCCCGGCGGATGTTCGCGACCAGCGTACTGGCGGATAAGGGCGCTCGCTCGAAATCCTCCTCGGACAAGAGGACGGGAGCCAGCACGCGGCCGGCGTCGAATCCGATCTCCCAGGCGATCCCGTAAATCCGTTCGCGCAGCTCGCGAGTCACCGCGGGCAACACCACGCAGAGATCGAAATCGGATTCCGGGTCGGCTGAACCGCGCGCCCGCGAACCGAAGGCCCAGATGGAGACCGAGGGCGTCACTTCGCGCACTCGCGCCGCGAAATCGTCAAGGATGCGGCGGTCTTCCGGCGACATCATGAACAGAGTGTAGACAGTCCGCCGGGCGGACGCAAAGACACCCGGATCGAGCGGCTCACGACATCGGGAATCCTCACGGGATCGACGACCGCCGCGCCCAGCCGCGCCAGATCCGCGAGCGCGCGATCGATGACCGCTCTCACCTGTTTGTAGTCGGCCGACGCCGGATCGGCCCTCGGATCCAGCGGCTCGCGAATGACGCCGATGCGCGTGCCCTTCAGTCCGTCGGTCGCGAGAGCCTGCGTGTAGGTCGAGGGCACCTGGCCGACCGCATACGCGGTGACCGGATCGCGCGACACGTGATCTGTTTCGACGCGAGCGCCGCGCGCACGTCGTCTATGGTCGCTTCGACGAGACGAAACGGCGGCGTCTGCGACCGTGCAGGTTGGGTGGCGACGCACAGAAGCCACGCAACCGCGACGAGCCTGCGCATCTCAGCTCTCCTTGAAACCGTCACATTACCCACTTACCCAATTACTCACTTACCCAATTGATCGTCAGTGTTTCGCGTCTTTCCAGTTGTCGCCGATCCCGATGTCGACCGTGAGCGGCACCTTCAACGTCGCCGCCGACTGCATGTTGTCGCGCACGAGCGCCGCCATCTCGTCCGCCGAATCCTTCGGCACTTCGAAGAGCAACTCATCGTGCACGGTGAGGATCATCCGAGCCTGCGGATGGGGGACGAGCGCGGCGTGCACGTCGATCATCGCGCGCTTCAGGATGTCGGCCGCCGAACCCTGAATCGGCAGGTTCACGGCCATGCGTTCGGCCGCCGACCGGATCTGAAAATTCCGGCTGTTGAGTTCCGGGACGAGTCGCCGCCGCCCGTACATCGTCTTGACGACGCCGGTCGCGCGGCCGTGGTCGAGGGTGCGATCGATGAAGTCTCGGACGCGCGGGAACCCGGAGAAGTAGGCGTCGATGATTTCCTGCGCCGCTTGCGGCGTGACGCCGATGTCCTTGGACAGCGTGAACGCCGTCTTCCCGTAGAGCAGCGCGTAGTTGATCATCTTCGCGATGCTCCGGAGCTGATGCGTGTCTTTGCCGCTTTCGGTTCCGAAGACTTTCAGCGCGGTCTGATCGTGAATGTCGTCGCCGCGCTGGAACGCCGCGATCAATGTTTCGTCGCCGGCGAGATGCGCCAGAACGCGCAGCTCGATCTGCGAGTAGTCGGCGGAAATCAAGACGTGGCCGGGCTCGGCGATGAAGGCCCGCCGGATCTCGCGTCCGAGCTCCGTGCGGATCGGAATGTTCTGCAGGTTCGGATCGCTGCTGCTGAGACGGCCGGTGGCGGCGACGGCCTGGTTGAACGACGTGTGCACGCGACCGGTTTCCGGGTTCACGAGCTGCGGCAGCGCGTCGATGTAGGTGCCCTTCAGCTTCATCAGCGCGCGCCATTCGAGGATCTGGCGCGGGAGATCGTGGGCGAGCGCCAGTTCTTCGAGGACTTCGACGGCGGTCGACGGCGCGCGCGATGTGCCGGTCCGCTTCAGGACCGGCAGCTGCAGCTTGTCGAAGAGAATCTCGGCGAGCTGTTTCGGTGAATTGATGTTGAATTCGCCGCCGGCCACCGCGTAAATCTGCGAGGTCCGCTGCGCGAGCTCCTGATCGACTTTCTGCGACTGCGCCGCCAGCGCCGGACCGTCCACGCGAATGCCCGCGCGCTCCACCGCGACGAGCACGGGGACGAGCGGCAGCTCGAGCGTCTTGTACACCTCGCTCAGCGTTTCTTTTTCCATCAAATCCCGCAGGATCGGCGTGAGCTGGCCCGCCACGTCGGCGCGCTCGCAGGCGTAGTCGACCGCGGCTTCAGCCGGCAGGTCCGCCAGCGACAACGCCTTCGCGCCCTTTCCGCGGACGTCTTCCTCCGACAGCGCTTTGTAGTGAAGATGCTCGAGCGCCAGGTCCTCCAGCCGATGCTCGGAGCGGGTTGCATCGATCAAGTAACTCGCCAGCATCGTGTCGGTGTCGAGCCCGCGCAGCGTCACGCCGTGGCGCGCCAGCAGGATTGCGTCGGACTTCAGATCGTGGCCGCACTTCCGCACGCGCTCGTCTTCGAGGATCGGCGTGAGCGCCTGCAGCACGGTTGGCAGCGTCAGGCTCGCCAGGCCTCCGAGCGCCCGATGGCCGATCGGAATGTAGTCGGCGGCGCGCGGACCGGTGGAAAACGCCAGGCCGACGATCGACGCCCGCATCGTGGTCGGCTGATCCGGGAGGATCCGCAGCGCGCACCCTCCGGCGGCGCGCAGTCGATCGACGAGCCCCTGCAGATCTTCAGGCGTGGTGACCGCGCGATACGTTTTGGCGATGGTGTCCGCCGTCGGCGCGAACTCGGCGACGAGCGTGCGGAAGCCGAGCTCGTTGAAAATCTGGAAGCAGCGCTCGCGCGAGACGCCGCGGTAGCGCAGGGCCTCGGGGTTGAAGTCGACCGGCACGTCGGTCCGGATGCGCGCCAGCTCGCGGCTCTGACGGGCCGACTCCGCGT
>JACPZV010000268.1 GCA_016195295.1 Acidobacteriota bacterium | reverse complement strand
AGCCGGGTCCTTTCGGACCCGGCAGCCGAGGCGGGTCCAGAAGGACCCGCCCTACATGACTGACCAAGATATGTAGGCCGGGTCCTTTCGGACCCGGCAGCCGAGGCGGGTCCAGAAGGACCCGCCCTACATGACCTAGACGACCAACATAATCCGGTCGTTGGACGTTTATGAAGATATGAGCGGACAGCCTGTAGTCACCGCCATGGCGGTCGACGCGGAGTCCGACGATCGAGCCGAACGGCTCGCCGCGTTGTTCGACGCCCATCAGGAACGACTCTATCGCCTGGCACGACGACTCGCCCAAGACAGCGACGACGCCAGCGACCTCGTGCAGGACACGTTCCTGAGGGCGGCCAGATCGCCAGGATCAGTACCGGTCGGTCTCGCCGATGAAGAAGCCTGGCTGGTCAGGGTGCTGATCAACATCCGGCGCGACCAATGGCGTAAGACCGCGGTGCGAAACCGCTTCAGCGCGAGCCTTTGCGTCGCTGTGACCAGTGACGACTCAAACCAGGAATCGGCGCTGATCGCCCGAACGACGGTCTGGCGCGCTCTCGACGTACTGCAACCACGCCGCCGTGCCGTCGTCATCATGCATGAGCTGGAAGGGCTGACTATCTCGTCGATCGCATCGCTCCTTGGGATCAGCGCGATCACGGTGCGGTGGCATCTGTCGATGGGACGACACGATTTGACGCGAGCCCTCAAGCCTTTCATGGGAGACAACGCATGAAGACCCTTCGAGATCTTCTCCGAGATGCCGACCCGCTTGGTTACGAACCGCCATGGACTGCCCATGAACGTCGGCTGACCCGTCAGATCATTCTGGCTGCACCGCGCTCAGCCGAGGGAGCGCGGCAGCAGCTTGTCGCGATTGCAGCAATCGTCGCTCTGGCATTCATCGCAACCGTCGTGATGGGCTCGCACTTCTGGTCGCGCGCAGCCGTCGACGTGGAAGCCGCTGCCGTTCGCTTCGAAGTGCGGCTCGCCGAAGAGAATCAGACCGGCGATTTGCGTGAGGCAGCGATTTCTCAGTCCGGCGGAAAGGTCTATCTTCACCAAGAAGTCGTGGTGACGAATAGCGATATCGCCCGGGCCGAAATGGTTCAAGCAGCTTCCGCTTTCAGCGTCCTCGTCGAGTTCACCGCGGAGGGCGCCGAGAAGATGTTCCGCGCCACACGAGGGCACGTGGGCAGGCCGCTGGCGATTCTTGTCGACGGCGAGGTCGTCTCAACTCCGGTGGTGAGGGACCCGATCCGCACGTCGGCCGTTATCGACGGCCACTATACGAGAGCGGAGGCGGAACGAATCGTCGCGGGAATTCGCGGTCGGTGAACGCTGCCACCACATGTAGGCTGGGTCCTTTCGGATGTGTAGGCCGGGTCCTTTCGGACCCGGCAAATCAGGCGGGTCCAAAAGGACCCGCCCTACATCTCTAACGCCTGACGAATTTCTGCACGCGACGGCCGTTCCCGACTTCAGCCGTGAAGACGTTGCCCTTCGAATCGACAGCGACGTTGTGCAGGAAGATGAACTCGCCCGCGTAGCGGCCGATGCGCCCGAACTGGCCGACCTCGTTCAGTGTCCGCCGATCGTAGATGTGCACCTTGCCGTTGCCCGCATCGGCGAGAAACAGGTACTCCTGCCGCGCGTCTGGCGAGAACGCGACCGAGAACGACGTGCCGAGCAGCTTGGTCTTGCGCTCAACGAAGATCTCGCGCTGGAACTTGCCGTCGATTGTGAACACCTGCATGCGATTGTTCGTGCGGTCCGCCACATAAACCAGCCCATCGTCTGAAACGCGCACGCCGTGGACGAGATTGAACTGCTGCGGACCCGGTCCTTCATCCGCCAGCCTGTTCGGCGCGCTGTCGTCAGGCACGTTGCCGTACGCGCCCCACATGCGCTTGAACTTGCCCGTGTCGGCGTCGAGCACGATCACGCGGCGGTTGATGTAGCCGTCGGCGACGAACACTTCGTTCGTTTTCGGGTAGACGTAGATGTCCGCGGCGTTGTTGAAATTGTTCGTGTCGAGACTGCCTTTGCTCTGACCGCGATGGCCGATCTGCATCAGGAACTTGCCGGCCTGCGTGAATTTCAGAATCTGATTCTCGGTCCGCTCGCGCAGCCGCGGTCCGCCCGCTGACGAGATCCAGACGTTGCCTTTGTAGTCGACGTGGATCGTGTGCTCGTCCTTCGGCCACTCGTACCCCGGCCCTTCGCCGCCCCATCCTTGTATATAGTTGCCGGCCGCGTCGAACTCCATCACGGGCGGCGCCGGCGTGCAGCACACCGCGTCTGGATTCCTGGCCTTCTCGTCATCGAGCAGCGACCACGGCCGCTGGATGATCCACACGTGATCGCGCGCGTCGACGGCCAGACCGGACACCTGGCCGAGGATCCACTGCTTCGGCATCTTCGGCCACATCGGATCCACCTGGAAGGACGGCGCCGATTTCGGCTGCGCGCGTGCGACGCGCTCCAGCGCGCGTTCGGCCACGACAAGGCCGCTCAATACAATCGCAAGTGCCAGGATCCCCGACATCCGGTTCATTCGACGCCTCTCAATCAGGCGGGTCCAAAGGACCCGCCCTACAAATCGGCTGCCATACGTAGGCCGGGTCCTTTCGGACCCGGCTGAGCCCGCCCTACGATACACTCTCCCGTCGAGGAGACACATGCGCTCGAATCTGTTCATTGCCGCCACGTGCGCTCTCATCATCAGTCTGACCCCATCCACGTTCGCGCAACGCGGCGCCGCGCAGCCCGCGCCGGCCGACGCGCCGCCGGATCCGATCAAGACGATGGTCGATCGACTCGACCTGGAAAAATACAAAGCCACGATCAAAGGGCTGACGCAATTCGGCGACCGCCGGCAGGGCACGTCGCGCAATCGCGCGGCCGTCGACTGGATCGAAACACAGCTCAGGAGCTACGGCTGCCCGACCGATCGCATCAAGTACGAGTACAACCCGCCGCCGCCTAATCCGAACGCGGCCGGACGCGGAGGTCGCGGCGGGCTCGCGCAAGGCGGCGGCCGTCCGCGCGGCAATCGCATTCCGACCGGCGTGAACACGGATCCGATGAAGCAGCCGGACGAGACGCTGCGCGCGCTCAACATGGAGCCGACGACGCCCGGTCCGCGCGAAGAAGTGGTGTGCACGAAAGTCGGCGCCACGCACCCCGAGGAGATGTACATCGTCAGTGGCCACATGGACGGCCATGGCTGGGGCGAGGCGGCGAACGACGACGGATCGGGGACGGCGCTCGTGATGGAGCTCGCGCGCGTCTTCAGCAGTCCCGACGTCGTCACCGAGCGGACGATCCGCTTCGCGCTCTGGAACAACGAAGAAACCGGCACGAACGGCGCGCGGGCGTATATCGCGCAGCGTCAGGCGCTGCAGGGCAAGGAAGATCCGCCCGGCTCGGGAAAATATCCCGAGCCGAAATGGCTCGGCATGATCCAGCACGACATCATGCTGTTCGATCACGGCATGCCGCTGCCCGACGGCACGATGCGCAAGGAGCAGCGGCTCGAGGCCGACGTCAACATCGAGTTCCAGGTGAACTCGAAGATGGCGGCCGAGTCCATGACGCTCGCGTGGAAGTTCGAGGTCGCGAACGAGAAATACGCGACGGATTATCCCGCGTCGGTCGGCAGCCACATGACCAACACCGACTCGGGACCGTTCCAGGACATCATCCCTTCGATCAGCCTCCGCGAGAACGAGCGCGGCACGCAGATCGGCAACGGCTGGGATCCGCAGTGGCATCAGCCGACGGATCTCTACAGCACGTACAACGACAAGGATTTCCGCCTCGGTCTCAACGCCGCGCAGACGACGCTCAGCGCCGTCGCGACGCTGACCGGCGCGACGCTCAAGAAGTAGGGCGGGTCCTTCTGGACCCGCCTGATCATGCCGGGTCCGAAAGGACCCGGCCTACGTCGGCACAGCCGGGTCCGAAAGGACCCGGCCTACTCGTCAGAGGATCTGTATGAAACGCATCGCATTCATCGCGCTCGCCATCATTGCCGCCGTGGCGCTATCCGAAGCACAGACCGAAAAGATTGACTACGCGACCATCGGCCGGATCAAAGACGAGGGACTGAACCACTCGCAGGTGATGGATCACATCTCCTGGCTGAGCGACGTCTACGGGCCGCGGCTCACCGGCTCGCCGGCGATTCAGCAGGCCAGCGAATGGGCGATGAAGAAGTTCAACGAGTGGGATCTGGCGAACGTGCATCAGGAGCGATGGAAGTTCGGCAAGGGTTGGTCGCTCGTGAAGCTGAACGTCACGATGATCGAGCCGCAGGTGCAGCCGATCATCGCGTATCCGAAGGAATGGTCGTCCGGCACGAAAGGCCCGATCACGGCGGATGTCGTCCGCGTGCAGATTCGCAGCGAAGCCGATTTCGCGCGGTACCGCGGTCAACTGAACGGGAAGATCGTGCTGACGCAACCGGCGCGCGCGGTCCGCATGTACGAAGGACCGAACATTCTGCGAATGGACGACAAGTGGACGGCCGAAGCCGAGACGACGCCCGTCCCGGCGCCGGCTGCGGGCCCTTCGGCGCCCTCGACAAGCTCGGGGCAGGCAGGCTCAGGGCGAGGCGGTGCCGGTGGCGCAGCGCAGTTCCGACAGAAGCTCGAAGAGTTCTACGTCGCCGAGGGCGTCGTCGCGACGTTCGATCGCGGCAACGACAGCGACATGGCGGCCGCCGGCAGCGATCTCACCTGGCAGCAGCAACATCCCGATGGCGGGACGATTTTTCCCGGCGCCGGCTACGCGCGCGACGAGGGCGCGGGCAAGAGCGTGCCCGGTTTGACGCTCGCGGTCGAGCACTACAACCGCATGATGCGCGTGCTCGACAAGAACGTGCCGGTGAAGGTGGAGCTGAACGTCGAGACCAAGTACTACGACGAGACCGGCATGAACGGCTTCAACACGATCGCGGAGCTGCCAGGCTCCGACCTCGCATCGGAGATCGTCCTGCTCGGCGCGCACTTCGATTCGCACCCGTACGCGACCGGCGCGACCGACAACGCGACCGGCAGCGCGGCGATGATGGAAGCGATGAGGATCCTGAAGACCGTTGGCATCAAGCCGCGCCGAACGATTCGCGTCGCGCTTTGGGGCGGAGAAGAGCAGGGGCTGCTCGGCTCGCGCGCGTACGTCCGCGATCACATCGCCGACGTCGAGACGATGGCGCTCAAGCCCGAGCACGCGAAGCTGGCGGCGTACTTCAACTCGGACAACGGCTCGGGCAAGGTGCGCGGCGTCTGGATGCAGGGCAACCTGGCGGTGCGGCCGATCTTCGAGCAGTGGATCACGCCGCTCAAGGATCTCGGCGTCACGATCCTCGGACCGCGATCGGTCACGTCGACCGATCATCTGTCGTTCGACAACGCTGGCATTCCCGCATTCCAATTCCTGGTCGATCGCCTCGAGTACAACTCGCGCACGCACCACTCGAACATGGACACGTTCGATCGCGTCCAGCGCGACGACATGGTCCAGCAGGCCGCCGTCATCGCCGTGTTCGCCTACAACGCCGCGATGCGCGACGAAAAGCTGCCGCGCAAGGCGCTCCCCCCGCCGCAGCGCGGTCGCGGCTCCTCGCCCTCGGGCCAGTAGCTCGACCCTTTCAGGGTCGCGTGGATCAGTAGGGCGGGTCCTTTCGGACCCGCCGCGTCCGATCGGCAGGCGTGGCAAGTTCTGCCAACTCGCAGGCGCTCGCCGACTGCAGAATCTGCATCCTCGCGCACGCCCGCACTCAGATTTCGGTGGAATTCCACGCGAACACACCTGGCACGCCGTTCGCTCATAGCGGCGCTAGAATGAGCGCATGCCCGGCCCTGGGAGTGACGAGATGAAACCGGCGGGTCCTGGCGTGAAGCTCACCTACGACGACTACGTGCTGTTCCCGGAGGACGGGCGGCGGCACGAGTTGATCGACGGGGAGCATTACGTGACGCCAACGCCTATCCGCAAGCGCCAGGCGATTGTGACGAACGGGATCGGGATGATCTGGCCTTACCTGCAGCAGCAACCGGT
>JACPZV010000267.1 GCA_016195295.1 Acidobacteriota bacterium | reverse complement strand
CGGCGCGGCCGACGCGCGCGGGGCGCGGACCAGCACGAAGACGTGGCGGATGCCGATCGAGTAGTGTTTCGGATCCTGGAACGTTGAGACATCGCGAATCGTCACCGGATCGAAGATGGTGATGTCCGCGATCAGCCCGGGCCGCAGGATCCCGCGGTCGCTCAGGTGCACGCGGCCCGCGGCTTTCGACGTGATCTTCCGCACCGCCTCTTCGAGCGTGAGCAGGTGCTCGTCGCGCACGTAGTGTCCCAGAATGCGTGGGAACGAGCCCCACGCGCGCGGGTGCGACTTCGAAACCGAGAGCGGGCCGTCCTCCGCCTGCGCGCCGGAGTCCGTGCCGACCCCCACCAGCGGATGCTTCAACGCCGTCCGCACATCGTCTTCGTCCATGATGGACGTGATGACGGCGCTCTCGCCGCGATCCGCGATGACGAGATCCATGACCGCGTCGCGCGGATCCTTGCCCATCGCCTTGCCGATTTGGGTCAGCGTCATGCCTTCGTATTTTCGCAGATCGTCGCTGAGGACCGTCGACAGCATCACGCCGTCGCCGCCCTGCGCGCCGTACCACTGGTTCTCCCACGTCGTCGCGGTCGCGTCGTCCATGTCGATCTTGATCCGCTCGCGCGTCGCGGGATCCTTTAGACGCGCCAACGTCTTCTCGAGACCGCCTTCCCGCGCCCAAAGGGGAATGCACGAGTCGAGCCCATTCGAGGCGCGCGTGTACGGATACTGGTTGGCCGTTACGTCAAGACCGCGAGCGCGCGCCGCCTCGATGCGCCGCAGCACTTCCGGCATCTTGCCGAAATTGGCCTTGTAGGCGGTTTTGAGATGCCAGATCTCGGCGGGGATGTTGGCGCGTTCAGCGATCGCGAACACTTCGTCGAGCGATTCGAAGATCCGCGCGCCCTCCGAGCGCTGATGCGTGAAGTAGACGCCGCCATAGCGCGCCGCGACCTTCGCCAGCTCCACGATCTCGTCAGTCGACGCGAACCGATCGGGAACGTACTGAAGCGACGTGCTGAGGCCGAGCGCGCCCTGCTCCATCGCCTGCGCGGTGAGCTGGCGCATGCGCTCCAGTTCCGCGGACGTTGCGGGACGATCATCCTTGCCGATGACGTAGTTGCGCAGGCCGCCGGCGCCGACGAACGTGGCGACGTTGATCGTCGTGTGCGACCGCGCGTCGAGCCGTTTGAAGTAGTCGCCGAGCGTCCGCCAGTCCTGCGCGATCCGGAAGTGCGTGGCGTTGGCCGCGGCCTCCTGAATCAGCCGGTCGTTCACCGGAGCAATAGACGAGCCCTCGCCCGTGACCTCCGTGGTGACGCCCTGAAGAATCTTGCTCGCCGCGCGGCCGTCCACCAGGACGTTGAATTCCGACTGCCCGAGCAGATCGATGAACCCGGGCGCCACGACAAGGTTGGTCGCGTCGATCTTCGTGGTGGCGCTCGCATCGCCCAGCGATCCGATCGCGGCAATCCGATCGCCGGCGATCCCCACGTCGCCGTGAAACCATGGCGACCCGGTGCCGTCGACGATGCGGCCGTTGGCGATCAGTACGTCAAAACGTGGCGGCTGACCCTGAAGGGCGCCGGCGTGAACGACTGGAAAGAGAAGAACCGCCGCCAGAACGGCGGCGGCACGGAAGAGCATCCATGACCCTCGCATGGCTCGCATGGTACCAGAAGCCGTCCGCGCCGCGTTGGTCGACGAGCTCCGTGCGTTAGCGCAGGAGCGGCAGGCTCGACACCGCCGGCGGGCGCGGCCGCGACCGGAGGAACGCGTACACGTCCGCCAGTTCCTGATCGGACATCACCTTGGCCGTGTAAGGCGGCATATCGCCCTTCGGCGCGCGCACGTAGGTGACGAACGCGCGAAACGGAATCGGGTTCGGCGCGAGCCGCGCGCCCGCCGCCCCTCCGTGCCCTTCGTAGTTGTGACATTGGTAGCAGCCGTTTTTCGTGAACAGCGTCTTGCCTTTTTCGACGTCCCCGGCTGGCGCGGTCGCCGGCGTCTGGGCTGGCGGTGTCGTCTGCGGCGCCGCCGCCGCGTGAACCATGACGGCAGCCGCGATCGCCGCGCCGATCGTTGATCGCATCATCATCGTGACCTCCTCAGCGGGGCTGACACACGACGTCGACGAGCGCCGGCTCGCCGCGCTTGACCACCGCGAGGGCGCGCGTGATCGCCGGACCGAGATCCTTGGGATCGGTGATCGGTCCCTCGGCGTGCACGCCGAGGCCCTGCGCCACCTTCGCGAAATCGATCGGCGGATCGACGAGCTCGCTCCCGAGGCGCCCGCGATCGATTCCGCGGCTGTGCCGGTTCGCCATCTTCTGTACGTGCATGAGCTCCTGGTGATACGCGCGATTGTTGTGCATGACGCTCAGGAGCGGAATGCGATGGTGCGCGGCGGTCCACAGCACGCCGGGCGCGTACATCAGATCGCCGTCTGTCTGAATGTTCACCGCGAGACGGCCGTGCCGGCGGTGCGCGAGCGCGGCGCCAACCGACGCAGGCGCACCGTAGCCGATGCCGGCGCCGCCCGATCCGCCGATCCACTGATACGGTTTGTCGAACGCCCACAACCGTCTTGCCCAGCCGCCCGTGCCGTTCACGAGCGCCCAGTCCTCGTTCTTGATTTGCCCCCACAGTTCAGCGCACAGGCGCGCCGTGCTGATGGGGCTGGCGTCCCACGCATAGGTGGCTTCGAGCCGCGATCGGTCCAGCGCGTTCTGGCTCGCTTCAGCGAGCTTGGCGCCGCGGCTTTGAAACGCTCGCTTGCGATCGTCGGTGATCAACCGTTTGACAGACTCGACGAGCGACGGCAGCGTCGCCTCGGCATCGGCCGCAATCGCCAGGTCGATCTCGGCGTAGCGCTGGAAATCCTGGTAGTTCGACCGAATGTAGAGGTCGCCGGTCGTGATGCTGATCGTCTTGACGCCGGCCTTCGTGATCGGACGCGACGTGCGCGTCAGCTGATCGCGGAGCGAGTTGACCACGCCCCAGAAGTCGGCCACCTCCAAGCCAAGAATCACGTCGGCGTTGGCGACGACCGCGCGATTGCTCAAGGACTGATTCAGCGGATGGCGCGACGGGAAATTCATGCGCCCGCCCTGATCGATCACTGCGGCCTGCAGCGTTTCGGCCAACTCGACCAGATGTGTGATGCCGGCCGGCGTCCGCGCGAGCAGGTCGGCGACGATCACGGGATTCTCGGCCGCGACGAGGAGCCGCGCCGCCTCGGCCACTGCACCCGAGTCGCCCTGCGGCGGCGCGGGCACGGTGAGCCGCGGAATGGCGAGCTTGACGTCGGCCGCGAGCGGCTTCTCCTGAAGTTCCGCATTGAGCACCAGCACGACCGGCGCCATCGGGGGCGTCACCGCAATCTTGTACGCGCGCACGGCGGACTCGGCAAAGTGCGGGAGCGACAGGGGCGTGTCGTCCCACTTCGTGTAATCGCGCACCATGGCCGCCGCGTCCTGCACGCTGTGCGCCCACTCGGCGCCAGGCCGTCTCATCGTCGCGTCGAGCTGGTTCCCGAGGATGACGTAGACCGGCACGCGATCGCACCACGCGTTGTAGATCGCCATGGACGCGTGTTGCAGGCCGACGGTGCCGTGGGCGCACACGGCGAGCGGCTTGCCTTCCACCTTCGCGTAACCGTGCCCCATCGCGACAGACGATTCTTCGTGGCAGCATGTGACGAGATCGGGACTCTTGTTGCCGCCGTAATTGATCACCGATTCGTGAAAGCCTCGAAAGCTCGATCCGGGATTCGCGCAGATGTAGTCGATCGCGAGCGATTTGATGACGTCGACCATGAAGTCCGAGCCGGTGCGATCGGCCGTCAGGACCTCGACATCCGACACCACGGCTTCAGCCGCCGCGGTCATGACAGGCGTCGCACCGGCCGGCGCGGGAGCTGCGGTGCGCGCCGTTTGCGCGCCCGCGATGGCCGGCGCCGACAGCACACCAGCGCTGGCGGCGGCCGCCCGCTTCAGAAAGCTGCGCCGGCCGACGAACGTCTTGTCGATTGTCGTCATGATGCCTTGCTCCACTCTTCAGTTCTCAGTTCTAATGCGACCGATTCTACCCGGAATCTATGCGAAAATTCCCCGCCCCGTGGCCGGACGACGTCTCGCGTGGATCGAGTGGGCGCTGATTGGCGCCGGCGTGCTCATGTACCTGTTCGCCCTGCCCCACGACATCGGGAGCGACGGGTGGACGCGCTACCAGACGATGGAAGAGCTGTTCACGCGCGGCCACGTGTCAGCAGCGCGCTATGGCGTTATCCAGTCCGTGTTGGCCGCTCCGCTCTGGGCGCTCGGACGAATCGTCGGCGCGCCCGTGACGTTCACGTCCTATTTCAACCGTCTGGTCTTTCTGGGAACGCTCGCGGGCATTTTTCTTGTGCTGCGACGGAATCAGACGAAGACGTTCACTCGCAGGTTCGTGCTGCTGCTGATGTCAGCATCGATGTTTCCCCATCACGTCCAGTATTTCTTCGGTGAAGTGCTGACCGCGTGCGCCGTCTTCCTCGGCCTGCTGCTGATCAGCGAGGGCGCGATCGGATCAGGAAGTGCGGCGCTCGTCATTGGGATCGTCAACACGCCGGTCAGCGTGTTGGGTGCGGGATTGGTGGCGCTCAGGCGTTTCGTCGCCGCGCGATCGTGGCGGCTGTTTGTGCCCGTCCTTGCCGCCGTGACGCTGATGCTTGGAGAATTCTGGATCAGACGCGGGAGCCCGCTGGCCGCAGGGTATGAAGGCGACTACGGTCTTCCAACAATCCTTCCGTATTCCGGGCGACCGGGGTTTAGTTATCCGCTCTTGCTCGGCGTCGTTTCCATTCTGTTTTCTTTTGGCAAAGGCCTTGTGTTTTTCGCTCCGGGCCTTGTTCTCGTTGGAGGAAAAGCTCGAGCCTCCTTGCCACGGAAGCTGGGGGATTTGAATACGTCGGCGTTGTGGTTTCTGGCCGGGTTCGTTCTCGCGTACGCCAAGTGGTGGTCGTGGTACGGTGGGTGGTTCTGGGGACCGCGATTCTTTCTGTTCGCGGGGTTTCCCGCGTCACTGATGCTGGCCGCCGCGCTCGACGATGAATCACCATCGCCCAGTGCCGTCGTGCTGACGCTGAGTGTCCTGCTCGTCTCTGTTTGGGTGGGAGCCGACGGCGCCGTCTTTGGTCAAGCGAACATGGACGTCTGCCGGGTCAACGACTACCAAAACGAATTCTTGTGCTGGTACACGCCGGAGTTCAGCGCGCTGATTCGGCCGTTCGTCGCCCCAAGGGCCGTGGGACTGCGCGACACGGTCACGCTGGCGTACTTCGCCGCGGTCTTTGCGTGCCTGGCGGGTCCCTTTACCGTCGCGGCAGCAACTGCTTTGGAATCTTGGCGACGACGGTGAAATTCGGATCGACGACGTTGGCGATCTCGTACTCGGCGGCCTGTCCCATGAACGTCTGCGCGCCGCGCTCGGTGAATCCGTAGTCGGCCATCAGCCACTTCTGCAGCTCGGTCGTCGCGTGCTGAAACGCTTCGAGCAGCGGACGCGCGCTGCCGAGCACCATCACGTGCGTCGCGCTCTCGAGACGCGGCCAGCCGATCGCCTTCTTCTTCACGAGATCGACCGTGAACTCGACGTCCATCGACGTCTCGAGTCCGGTGCCGGCCACTTCGCCTTCGCCCATGCGCGCGTGACCGTCGCCGAGAAACAGCAGCGCGCCCGGCTCGTTGACCGGCAGCATCAGCTTCGCGCCGGCGCCCATTCCCGCGTAGTCCATGTTGCCGCCCCACGCGCCGGGCGTCGCCGTGGAAATCGCTTCCTTGCGCGCCGGCGCGACGCCCACGCAGCCGAGCATGGGATGCAGCGGCAAGACCATGCCTCCAGGTTGGATCTCCGCTTGATCGAGCGTCGCGACGCCGCGCGCCTTGTCGATCGTCCAGGTCAGGCGCTTCGCGTCGCGATCCACGCGCGCGGCAATCGCGGTTGGATCGACCGTGTAGGGCGAGAGCAGGCTTCCGGAGTACGCCGTCGCGCGATTGGTTTCGAGCCGCTCGAACGTGATGACGAGCATGTCGCCCGGCTCGGCGCCGTCGACGTAGAAGGGACCGGTCTGCGGGTTCGGTCCAGTCGCGACGGACTTTCCGTCCCAGTCCACGCCAGCCGCGTCGATCGTCTTGGTGACCACGCGGTCGCCGGGCTTGACGTGCAGCGCCGGCGGGTGCGCGAACGAGTACGTGTTGTAGAACCGCTGCGGGACGAAGTGGAGGGTTTCCGCTTCGATCCGCGCGGATGCCGCGGAAGCTATCGCAAGCGCGGCGGCGACGACAGCGGCATGCGATTGCATGAAGCGCTCACGCCTTCGCGAACGGATTTTCGTCCGCGCTCGGCCCGTAGATCGACGGCACCGGCACATCCAGCAGCCGCAGGTACACCGACAGCTGGCCGCGATGGTGATACACGTGATTCAGCATGATCGCCCGCACGAGCGCGCCCTTGGGCATCGTCATGAGCTGCTTACCGCCGGCCGACGCCGTCCACATCTGCTCGAGCCCGGCGTCGCCGAGCTTCTTCATGTTTTCTTTCACCGTCGCGACACCCTTGTCGTGGGTCGCGAGAATCTCCGCCGTGTTCGCGGGCGTGGGTGTGGGATCGCCCGAGAATTCGAAATTGTCTTTGAGCGGCCAGCTCGAAATGTACCCCGGGGCCGTCGCAATGTGCATCGCGAGAGTACCCAGCGACATCGATTTGGCGTGCGGCTTCCACGCGAGTTTGTCGGACGGCACGCGCTCGAGGACGCGGCGCGTGGTCTTGGCTTCCTGCTCGAACTCCTGGACGATGGCATTGATGGACATCACTGGTCTCCTTGTTGGTTCGCGGGCGGAAGCCGCAATGTTAAGTCGAACGCGGGCTCGGCTTCAACGCCGAGCGCCGCCTCGCCGCCGGCGGCGAGGAACGCGGCTCGCGCTTCGCGATGCCGGCGTTCGACCGTGCGGCATGCTCGTGTGATTCTACGTCGCCAACCAGCCGCCATCGACGACGATCTCGGCGCCGGTAACGAACGTCGAGGCGGGCGACGCGAGAAACAGGCACGCCGTGATGAGCTCGTGCGGTTCGGCGAACCGCTTCATCGGGACGTTCTCGCAGAAGCGGTGATAGGCCTCCGGATTATCCAGGATCGGTCGCGTCATGTCGGTGAGAAACGGACCGGGGGAGATCGCGTTGACCGTAATGTTTTCGTCGGCCCACTCGATCGCGAGCGTGCGTGTTAACTGCAGCACGGCGCCCTTGCTCGACGCGTAACTCGTGCGACCGGGAAACGATCGCGACGCGAAAATGCTGGTGATGTTGATCAGGCGTCCCCAGCCGCTGCTCTTCAACAGCGGGAACATCTCGCGCGCAAAGAGAAACGCGCCGGTGCTGTTGACGCGCTGGATCGATTCCCACTCGTCGACTGAGATGCGTTCGATTGGATTCCTGACATTGATGCCGGCCGAATTGATCGCGATGTTCAGTCGTCCAGCGTATCGTGCGCTCAGTGTGTCGCGCAGCTGCCGGATGGACGCTTCACTGGCCACGTCCGCCGCGCACGGCCAGCAGCGCCCGTCGCATTGTTCGGCGATCGCGTCGGCGGCGGCCTTCGCCTTGTCCTCCGAGCGCGAGACGACGCAAACGGTGGCGCCGTGTGAGGCCAGGCCCTCCGCCATTGCGCGGCCGAGTCCTGTGGCGCCGCCGAGAACGACGGCGGTCGCGTCAGAGAAATCGAACAGACTCATGGGTGCTTTCAGGAGACGATCTCCATCGGATAGTTGCGATGCCCCCGTCGAACTCTGTACGTCTCGAAGTCTTTTCGATCAACGGTGAAGACCTTCCGCGTGCCGAGCGCTTCCGCGGCCACGACAAGTGACGCGTCAGCAAGGTCCATTGGATGATCGGTGTAGATCTCCATCAACTCAAAAGCGCGATTGAGTGAGCCGTCGTCGAAAAACCAGAGGGAGAGACCGCGGCCCTCAATGAAGTCCCTGAGGCGATCGGATTGGCGACTCGCCGGTCGGAGCATGTGAAACGCCTCGGTCAGCACCGGTATCGTGGTCTTCAGCGGCTCTCGCAGGCTCTTCAAGACTCTGACGCAGCGATCATGCGCGGCGTCACTGTGGTCGAACAGCGCCACCAGCGGCCCCGTGTCGACGAGAATCATCGACGACCCAACTTCTTCTTGATGGCTGCCCGAACCGCGCGCTTGGTTTCGCTGGACGGCGCGATGGCCGACCCGCCTGGACCGTGGTCCAGCTCACGATAGACGTCGAATGGTGTGCGTTTTGTCTCGTGCTGGACGCGCTCCTGGAGCGACCGCAAACCGCGCTTCAGCGCTTCCGAGATCGGCAGGCCCGTCGCCTCGCGGATCTGCTGGAGCGCCGCCTCCGCTTCATCGTCGAGCCTGACTGTTCGGGTGGCCATGGATGCCCCGCGTATTACGTATTGTATTACACTTGCGTCCCGCCGCGACACACGGTTCGCCGCGGTGTCGTAACATCACACCGCCGAAAGGACGGGCCGCATGATCTTCAGTCTGGCGACTTTCACCGCCGTGCACGTCGTGCTGAGTCTCGTCGCCCTCGTTCTCTTCGTCGCGCTCGGCACCCTCGCGGCGATCAGGTTTCGCGAACCGAGCGTCCGTCCGACTTGATCTATCCGCCCGCGCACGCCGCCGCGCGCTCGCGGAGCAGCGCGCGCTCGCGCGCGTTGCGCGTGAGGGACCCCGCGCGCTCGAACTCGGTGCGTGCTTCATCCAGGCGGCCGAGCTTGAAGAGAAGATCGCCGCGCACGCTCGGCAGGTGGTGGTAGCCCTTGAGCGACGGCTCCGTCGTCAACGCATCGACGAGCTCCAATCCCACCGCAGGACCGAACGCCATCGCGACCGCGACCGCGTGATTCAGCTCCACGATGGGGGATGGTGCGATCGTCGCGAGTCTCTCGTAAAGCTCGACGATGCGCGTCCAGTCTGTTTCCTCCGCGGTGCGCGCGCGTGCGTGACACGCGGCGATCGCGGCCTGGAGCGCGTACGGACCCTGCGCGCCGCCGAGCTTCTCCGCGCGATCGAGCGCCGCGAGACCACGGCCAATCAGGAGTTGATCCCACAGCGCGCGGTTTTGCTCGAGGAGCAAGACGGGCGCTCCAGACGGGCCGACTCGCGCGCGTGCGCGCGACGCCTGGATTTCCATGAGCGAGACGAGACCATGAACTTCTGGCTCCCGCGGCGCGAGCTCGGCCAGGATGCGACCGAGCCGCAGCGCTTCCTCGCAGAGCGCCGGCCGCAACAAGTCCTCACCGGCGGTCGCCGAGTAGCCCTCGTTGAAGATGAGGTAGATGACCTCGAGCACCGAGGACAGACGCGCAGCGCGCTCGGCGCCACGAGGCACTTCGAACGGAACGTTCTTGTCGGCGAGCGTCCGCTTGGCCCGGACGAGACGCTGGGCGATCGTCGGTTCAGAGACGAGGAAGGCGCGGGCGATCTCTTCGGTCGTCAGGCCGCCGAGCAGGCGGAGCGTGAGCGCGGTGCGCGCGTCGGTCGACAGCACGGGATGACAAGAGACAAATGCGAGCCGCAGCAGATCGTCGCCGACGTCATCGTCTCGAGCGACATCGAAATCCGGAACCGTGGTGGCTTGCGCGGTCTCGAGCTCGTACCCAAGCTCTTCGTGCTTGCGCTCGAGCATTTTGCCTCGGCGAAGCTGATCGATCGCGCGATGCTTGGCCGTGGCCATCAGCCACGCGCCCGGGTTGTCCGGAATGCCCGACTCCGGCCACTGCTTGAGGGCAGAGACGAGCGCGTCCTGCGCGAGATCTTCGGCGAGACCGACGTCGCGTACGATCCGCGCGAGACCGGCGATGAGCTTCGCCGACTCGATCCGCCAGACCGCGTCGATTGCGCGATGGGTGTCCGTGGCCGTCACGACCACGGATCACAGCATTCTTCGATCGGTCAACGCAACTCGGGCGCGTAGCCCGAGGCCAAGGCTCGCCTGAAGGCTCGCCCGACGTTGACGCTGTCGTAGCGCGAGGCTTCATCCCTCGACAAGGCTCGGGATGCCCTGAGCGCGCCGACGAGCAGCCGAGCGTCACGTCAGGCTTTCCTGACCGGGCCGATCTTCGACTGCATCTCGGAGAAGCCGGCCGCGGCCTCTTTCACGTCGGGCGTGAAGTCCGCGAACTCCATCACTTGCCGCAGCTCGATCACGTCGTTGTCCGACGCCGGGCAGCGCGACGCCCACTCGACGGCTTCTTCCTTGGATTTCACCTGAATCATCCAGTAGCCGCCGATGATCTCCTTCGCCTCGGCGAACGGGCCGTCGGTCACTTTCGGTTTGCCGCCCGCGAACGAGACGCGCACGCCCATCGAGGGCGGGTGCAGGCCGTCGAGCGCGAGCAGGACGCCGGCCTTCTGCAGCGACTCGTTGTATTTCATCATCGCGGCCACGGCCTTCGGATCCGGCATCGTGCCAGGCTTGGCGTTCTCGTAGCCTTTCGGCATCATCAGCATCATGAATCGCACGTCGTCACTCCTTGTGTATCGAGCTCGTTTATCGAGCCTCTATATTCACGTCGAACGAGGGGGCGCCAGATCGACAGGGTGAGTGCAATGACTGGGTAGATTCTATTGTCGGGGTGGCGGAAACGTGACCCTGGCGTTCGGGGTGATTCGTCACCGTTTGGGTACTTGACTGGTGCGCCTGATCCTTATGTGGGTGCACCGCGTATCGCACGCAGCTGTTCCCGTACCTGAAGGCCTGTGGTCGCAGGAGCTGGGCACGATGAATCTTTGGGCCGGCGTCGATGCGCCGGCGGCGGTCTGATCACCGCCGAGGAGATACTCGTCTTGGTGCCGGGGGCGGGAATCGAACCCACACGCCCCTCGCGGGACCCAGGATTTTAAGTCCTGTGCGTCTGCCAGTTCCGCCACCCCGGCATAGTGTTCACTGCGTGGAACTTGGAGATTCTACAGTATTGCTTATATCTTTCGACTTCCGGACGGTCGCGAGATGCGTGGATCAACAGGATCAAGGAGTGGTCGACTCTCCCCAGAACTCGTGAACCTCAAGGCTCCGGCACCTGTTGAAATTGAGTACGACCCGCGAGCACCGCCTGTGAATCGTCTCGCAGGCGACGGAAGTCGAAGCTTCATTGACTGGCTGTTCAGAAAAGTTGGACTTGGCGGACTCCTACTGGCCTTCTTCCTGTCTCCTGGTGTCAAGCTTAGCCGTGACGGCATCAAGCAGCTTCGCACCCCCCCGAACGCCTGAGTGGGCCGCGGGTGAGTTTGCATCGTCACGACGCTCTCGGCCCCCACCCGGCACCCCACGCAACGGTCAGCCGGGAATGTCGTGACCGGCGGCGGTATAATCGAAAAGTGCCGAACGCATTTGACCGGATCACGCAGAATCCGAACATTCTGGCGGGCCGGGCCACGATCCGCGGCCTCCGCATCTCCGTGGCCCACGTCGTCAACCTCGTCGCCAACGGCATGACGCCGGCGCAGATCGTCGCCGACCTGCCAGACCTCGAAGAGGAAGACGTCCAACAGGCACTCGCCTACGCAGCCGCTCTGGCCCAGGACGAGCTCCACACGCTTCGCGCGTGAGCGATGCGCTTCCTGGCCGATGCGGGGCTCTCACCCCTCACCGTCAAGTTTCTGATTCAGCTCGGTCACGAAGCGGTGCACGTCAGAACCCTCGGCCTGCAGCGCGCGCCAGACCTCGACATCGTCGAACGCGCTCGCGCCGATTCGAGCATCGTTCTCACATTCGATCTCGACTTCGGCGAGATACTCGCACTCGGCGTGCTCGACAAACCGAGCGTGATTATCTTCCGCCTGGCTGACGAAAGACCAGCCTCGGTAAATCAGCGGCTCGGCGCAGTTCTCGCGGAGCGTTCCGTGGATCTCGAATCTGGTGCGCTGATACTGGTTGAAGACACGCGGTATCGCGTTCGGAAATTGCCGATTGGGCGGGCGGATCGATCTTGAAAGAATCTTGAAACTTTGCGCACGAAAAGGGCCGTCCCCGTCGGAGACGGCCCGAAGGTCATCATCAAAAATTCCTGAAAAACCGCGTTTTTCCTTCACCTCCCCAAATCGCCCAAACGTTTCAGGCAGTTTTTAAGTCCTGTGCGTCTGCCAGTTCCGCCACCAATTCAAACGCACCGGCTACTTCCTGTCGTAGACGCGGACGTCGTTGGTGTACTTCTGTCCGCCTCCGGTCGTGCCGGACGCGGTGACGGTCATCGTCTTGCCATCCTCGGCCAGCTCGAAGCGTCTGTTGACGGTGATTTGTCCGCTCCTTCTGGTGTCCGACTCGATCGTGCGTCGATCAATCCGCTTGAAGGACAGCTCCCGCGGATCCGAGCCCTCGGTCTGATGGAAACCGCCGTCGAAGTTGTAATGATGGATTTCGACGCTCGTGCCGCGGCCGGTGACGCTGGTCAGCGTGCTCGTGAAACCGCCAGGTTCGGCGACGTTCGCGATGGTCTCGGACTGCGGCGGCGCGCCTCGCGTGATGGAGGATTTCACGAGGTTGAGCTCCCACGTGCCGAGGTAAGGCTCGTTCTGGGCGGTCAGACCGACGGTCCACGGGAGGACGACGGCCAGCGCGATCAAAGTTCTCTTTGCCACGTCATCCTACCTGTTTCGCGATGAACGCCTTGACCATGTCGCGGGCACGGTCGGTCTGCGGTCCCGGTGTCGCGACCCACTCGTGCTCGCAGCCCTCGAAGACTTCGTATCGGATGTCGCCGCCGGCCGCTTTGTACGTCTTCGCGAACTTCTCCTGAATCGACGGGAGCATGTTGTCGTCGAGCGCGCCCTGCATGATCAGGAATGGCACTTTCATGATCGCCTCGTGGCGCTCGAGGATCTCCTGCGGATTGCTTTCGTGGATCGTGTCCCACGGGTTGAAGAACGTGGTGTTGTTCTTGACCATGGCGTCG
>JACPZV010000009.1 GCA_016195295.1 Acidobacteriota bacterium | reverse complement strand
GGCGACGAGGACCAGCTCGCCCCAGTTGTCGGTCAGCGGATTGTAGAGCGCCAAGCCCGATCCCTGGATGCCCGGCACGCGGTTCAGCCGTTCTTCGATCGTGCGGTACATCGCCGTCAGTTGCGGCACCGTGTAACCGGCCGGCGGACGATTCATCTGGACGAGCACGCGATCGCGCACCTCGTAGCCGAAGTCCTGATGCTCAACATTACTCAAGCTGCGGCCGAGCATCGTCGCGCCCGCGACCAGCACGACGGACAGCGTCGCCTGGAGGACGAGCAGCGCCGTCCGCGTGAAGGAGGAATGGTCGCCCGTCGAGCGGCCGGAGCCGCGCAGCGCGTCGATGGGATCGGTGCGCGTCGCGAGCCAGGCGGGCACGGCGCCGAAGATGATGCCGGTGATCACGGAGACGCCGAAGGCAAACGCGAGCACCAGCGGCGACGGCCACGTGCTGATTGGCAAGAATGTCGACACCGTGAACGCGAGCGAGAGCAGCAGCCGCGCGGCGCCGGTGGCGACCAGCAGGCCCGCGATCCCGCCGGCGATCGAGAGCAGGATGCTTTCGATGAGCGCTTGCGTCACGATTTGAGACCGCACACCGCCATCAGCAGTTGCAGGCTGCTGGCGTACTGTTCTTTCATGATGCCGACGCCGGCGCCGGCGGGGACGATCGAGATGGTCTGCTTCGGCAGCAGACGAGCGATGTCGGACATCCAGTTCGACGGGTAGCCCGAGTCGTGCTCCATCCACTGCCGCAGGACGCCGGTGAGTCGCGGCGCGACTTCGTCTATGGACGCGCCGGGACGGAGCCGGCCGATGACGCGCAGCCATGCGGAGATCGGCTGGCGCAGCAGCGAGTTGCCGCCCGTGATCATCGGTTCGTGCTGAATCGGGATCCAGACGTCGGGCGGGTTGTTGCGGAGCGTGTCGCCGAAGAAGCCCGGCGGCGCGACGCCGGCGACCGTGAACGGGTGGCCTTCGATGACGAGCGTCTGTCCAACGAGCGTTTGATCGCCGCCGTAGGTCGCCTGCCACGAGTGGTGGCTGAGCACGGCGACGGGCGGCGAGGCCGGCGTGTCATCGTCCGCGGTGAAAACGCGGCCGCCGAAGGCGCCGATGCCGAAGGTGGTGAAGTAGTTGCCGGTGACGTATTCCGTGCGGAGAGAGCGCGCGGCGACGTCGATGCCGGGACGGCGGACGCTGACGCGGAAGCCGCCGGCCTGGAAAGCGGTGAGCTGTTCAAATTCGGGCGCTTGGGCTTTGAGGCGCTCGAAGAGCGGGAACGAGAACATGCCCCAGCGATCCTGATATCCGCCCTGGACGCAGCAGTTGTCGCCGTCGCCGATGCGGTAGAGGCTCTCCGGGTCCGCGACCGGGAGCGAGCGGAGCATGACGGCGTGGATCAGCGTGAAGATGGCGGTCGTGCCGCCGATGCCGAGCGACAGCGTCAGAACGGCCGAGGCGGTGAAGACGGGCGAGAGACGGAACTGGCGGATCGCGTAACGGATGGCGCCGACCGGGTTGTCCATGTGGATCGGTTAGACGGGGCGCGCCAGCGATCCGTTGACAGCTCAGGGACGTGGTGATTCACGTTTCCGCTCAGGTCGGCGGCGCCGTAGCGTCGCGCACCATGACGCGGAAGAGACGAGCCGTCGGTCGCCATCGCCCTTGCGCACGCAGCGCCATAACCGGACTCTGGCCGCGGGCGAAGGCGAACGGCCGGCGGAAAGCCGTAGCGCACGAAGATCCAGTTAGCCCAGACGCGCGCGGTGCGCCCGTTACCGTTCGCGAAAGGATGGATGCGCACCCACTCCGCGTGAGCCCACGCCGCAAGGTCGATGACCGCGGCCAAGCCGTCGGTATCGAGGTCCACACCAACGGGGGTACGCCCCATCGAGCGCGGAAACGGCTGCCTGCAGTCTGGTCTCGAACGATGTGAGTTCGTTGGCGACGTCTGCTGGAGGGACACCTGAAGCGCTGCCGATGCTGACGCGGCAGTTCTCAAGTCCGGTTTCCCCACGGAATCGGCCGACGTAGAGGGGATCGGAGATCGTCAGCCCAGCCATCATCGTCGTCTGCCAGGCCTTGGCGAGCGCGACCGCAGGAACAATTCGTCTTTCGGCGTCGCGCTCCAGGCTGACGCGGATTTCGATCAGATTCTGGTGGAGTTGAGGACTGTCGGCGTCCCAGTCGGCCACGAAGTCAACGGTTCAGAAGCTCTCGGACCAATGTCTGCGTCGGCCCTACTTTCGCGTCCACCGTCTCCGGCTCCACGACACCTTCTGCCGGGTCCTCACCACCGAACTTCGCTTCGGCGTCGGCCCACTCGTCGAACGCCGCATCAAACTTGGGGTCGCGACGCTTGTGCGCCTTGATCTGAGACAGCATGCCCGCCAGGTCCGTCTCGACTTCCGCAGTCCGCTTCTGGATGAACCCCTTGACGGCTTCATTGATCATCTTGTTCACGGGACGCTTCAGGGCAATGCGAAGAATGTCCATGCCTCGCTGCAACTCTGGCGCGAGCCTGACTGTGATGGGCTTGACCCTTGACGTGCGGGTGCGCTTGCCCATGACCGCGCGCGACTTGGCTTTGGTCGTCGTCTTGCTTCGCTTCGCACCCTTGGTGGTCGCAGGCATGGACATAGATGTACTCGCCGCGGATGATGATGTCAAACCGTGGTTCTGACATCATCAAGCGAGCGTCGCGCCAACCAAAGATTGATCGCCGCCGGTCAGCTGTTCGAATTCGGGCGCTTCGGCCTTGGGGCGCTCGAAGAGCGGGAAGGAGAACATGCCCCAGCGATCCTGCGGTCCGCCCTGGACGCAGCAGTTGTCGCCGTCGCCGATGCGGTAGAGGGTTTCCGGGTCCGCGACCGGGAGCGAGCGGAGCATGACGGCGTGGATCAGCGTGAAGATGGCGGTCGTACCGCCGATGCCGAGCGAGAGCGTCAGGACGGCGGAGGCGGTGAAGACGGGCGAGAGGCGGAACTGACGGAGCGCGTAGCGGATGGCGCCGACCGGGTTGTCCATGTGGACTGGTTAGACGGGGCGGGCGCGTGATCCGTTGACATCTGGCCAACCGATCCTGCAACGCGACGTCGAATCGAGTACCCGAGCGTGACGACGACTACCCAGCCTTGACGGTCTTACCTCAAGAATTAGCGCGGCTCGGATAAGCGCGCGTCAGGGCTTCAGAAGCGGTTCTGAGATTTCGCTCGAACGCCTCACGCGTCAACCGTGGCAGCTCAAAACTGCGTTCGGGGTTGATGGCGTCGAGAGCGCGAAAGATTCGCAGTTGAGTGTTGAGGAAACCGACCGAAACGGAATGATAGTCATACAAGTCGCCTGGATCTATTTCGGCGTCGACTAACGTCGGCACGCCCCCATAAATCTGTCGTAAACCGCGGGTCGCTCCTTCGATTCGCACGTGTAGCGCCGCGGCTGAGCCGTACTCGTAGGCCTCGGATAGCTCGTGTCGCCGCATCATTGCCGCCACTCTCTCCCGAGTCTCCGCAAAGAAACGTCTTCCGTCGTCATTCGAGGCAACGTCAGCCCAGCGCTTGGCGAGCGTTGCGTCCTCGCGCAAGAGGAAAAAGAGCGCTAGAGCTTCTGCCTGTTGTCGTTGATAACCGAACGACGCCGTCAGCCTGCACCGACAGAGATCCGTGGCTGCCCATCGAAACTGCCGCCACAGTAGGAGAAACACGACGCCCGGTGTGCGGACCAAGCTCAACTCCAGGAGTCGTTCTCGAGCTCGCACGACTGTCGGGTGGTTGTCACCTTGGAAGACACGCTCCATCAACTGGCTCCAACCAACTTCGAGATCGATCGCCGCTCGAAACACCGCCTCTTCATGTTCGCGTGCTTCGGTGACGTTTACGTTCCTGCGCGAACACGGCCGCGTCACGGCCTGATTCCTTCTCACATGGGACGACGCGCTCCATGAACTGGGCGGTAAAATGGAGTCATCATGAAGGTTGAGGCGATCGCCGTTGAGGCGTATCGGACCGGTGCGCTGACGGAAACTCAGGTCCGCCGGCTCCTTCAGCTCAAGACTCGCTTCCAGGTACACGCGCTGCTCAAGGAGCACCACGTGCCACTTCGCTACAGCGAGGCCGATCTCGAAGACGACCTTCGCGCACATCGGGAACTCGGCGTCCTGCCTGGACGATGATCGTCATCGCGGATACTGGCCCACCCCTCTATTTCACCCTGCTCGACTGCGCTGTCATTTCTTGATCGGCGGCCCCGGGACCTTGGAGCCGTCCTCGAACACGAGCGTCGTGCCGGAATCACTCCCGAACACTTCCAGCACTAGCCGCGGCCGAGTTCCGCGCAGGGCCGTGCACAGTCGGTCGTGGAGGACCTGGAACGGCATCGCGGCGTATTCGGTCCCGGTGAGCACCAGAAGCGGCGACTCATATTCTTGCCCAGAGCGAGCCGTCCCCTTCTTCGAGGTACTCACGACGAACACCACGGCCCGCAGATCATCTTCAGACGTGCCATCGCCGATTCGGAGCGGAGACGGCAGGAAGGCTTCGAACGGATCGCCGGACTCATACCCGTAGCCTGGCGTGGGCGTTCCAACGTGCGCCGGCACGCCTTGCGCCAGCACATCGACCCACTCGCAGCCGGCATACGCGTCGCCGTGACGTGGAAACTGGAGATGCCAGAGCGTGGCGTAGATACTCACGCTTTCCGACCTCGTTGGCCAGCCCGCTCGCGGCGAGTTCGCGCCCGTCGCCGCGACACGCGACGGTGCCGGCGTACAACACCGAGGAGTTCCTTGTAAGCCGTGTTGCCGAGGAGCTGTACGAGAAGCCGGGACTCCGATCGCACATAGCCAAAGAGCGCGCGTCCAGATTCCGCGTCCTTCGGGAATTGCGCTGAGTAGCGCTTGGCGTCACGGCCGCAGGCTTCGTACTCGATCGCGGCCTCGGCCGGCCGAAGGAGCACCTTCTCGGGAAAGTCGATCCCGAGCTGTAACCGCTCGTGCTCCTCAGATCCGCACGTCAGAGTGAAAAAACGGATCCGCCGTTGGTCACGACGGAGAAACACTTCGAAATGGCGACGCGGGCCGAGTCTCTTAAACCGGCGCCAGGGTCGCCGAGTGAAGATACGGCCATCGTCGAACTCGCGGGCCTCGACGAAGATCTCGTGACGAATCACGAAGTCCCTGAGCGCGCGTATCAACGCCGCCGAAGGTTTCTCGAACATTCCGACGACGATGCCATCGTCGGCTCGAGTTCGTCAACGGGGGCATTCCGCGCAATGAAGTTTGACGCGCCATCGGGACGATGGCATCGTCGTCTCGCTCCTGAGTTTCTGCACGACAACGTGCGCGTCACGGACTGTCGCCTTAGAAGTCGTGGCGTTCCTTTAATCGTATATACGATATAATGGCGCTGATCGAATTCGACGCGACGAAGAGTGCCAGAAACCCGCGCGAACGCGGAATCGGATTTGACCGCTTCGCCGACATGGACCTCGAAACCGCGTTCAGTATCGAAGACACGCGGAAGGACTACGGGGAACAACGTCTACGGGTCCTGGGCACTATCGACGGGAAGTTGCATGCGGCAGTCATCACACCGCGAGGCGAGACGATTCGCGTGATCAGTCTGCGGCGGGCCAACACGCGAGAGGAACGAGCGTATGCGAAAGAACGCCAGCCGTCCTGACAGGGACAACCCGGAATGGACGGCCGCGGAGATCCGAAGAGCGCGGCCGCTCATGGAAACGTTGCCAAAGGCCGCGGTGGAAGCGGTCCGCCGCTACCGCGGTCAACGCGGTCCTCAAAAGAGCCCGACCAAGGAACCGATCAGCTTGCGTGTCGACCGCGACGTCGTAGCAGCCTTCCGGGCAACCGGCGCGGGATGGCAACAGCGCGCAAGCGAGGCGTTGCGCCTGTACGCCAGGAAGAGCCTCACCGGCCAACGCGCCGCCACTCGTCGAGGAACGGCGCAGCGGCGTCAGACCCGGCGTCAGGCCTGATAAACCTATCCCGGTGCGCTGACGGAAACTCAGGTCCACGCCTCTACGTGTCCGCGATTCGAAAAATCTGGGCCGGGCGAGCGCCGGCAGGTGTATAACCGCTGCAGATTCGGAGGTCACAAATGAAACGTCTGATCCCGATCGTGCTGTTTGCATTGGCGGTTTCGACAAGCATGTTGGCGCAGAGAGGGCGCGGCGGCGCGCCGCCGCCACCGCCACCGTCGCTCGAGCCGGGGGCGTCGCAGGCCGACGTCGACAAGGCCTTGATCGCCGCGCCGGCCCCGCTGCGCGATCAGGCGACGGTCATCAAGTGGAAACCCGACTTCACCTACGACACGCTGAGGAAAGGCACGAACCGGCTCGTCTGCTACGACCGGTCGGGCTTCCCTCTCCAGCCCCCGTTCGCGGTCCAGTGCACGAGCCTCGGCAACCTGGCGCGCGAGGCGCAGAATCTGAAGGCCGAGGCGACCGGGGAGCGGGCCAAGTCAGAGGCGATGCTCAAAGCGATGGAAGCGGACGGCACCCGCGCGAAGCCGGAATTCGGATCGGTGTGGTACCACTTTTCCGGTCCCGATAGGGATCACGTCTCGCCGCACCACATGACCATCGCCGTGCCGGGCGCCACCGGGGCGTCGCTCGGACTGCCCGAGAACGGGCGCGGCGGCGGCGTGTGGATCATGAACGCGGGCACGACGACCGCCCACCTCATGATCCCGGGACAGTAAAAGGGGCGCTGAGCGACCGGCGGACGCCGGAAAAATTCGCGGCACAACTCGATAATCGCGGCAAAATGATCCGCGTCGGGGATGCTCGCGCGCCGGTCAGCGTTCACGAAGCGCTGAAAGCGGCGAAGAACCTTGCCTGGTGGTCTCAGACAGGCAGCCCGAGTTCCTTGGCCGCCGTCTCCTGCGCGCCATCCGTGGTCACGAACCGATCGATCGGCTCCGTCGCGTGAAACCAGGGCGCGGTCCGCAGATGCGCGAGATCGAGAGACCGGGGCGTGGCGACCGGCGGCAGCACGCTGGAGG
>JACPZV010000008.1 GCA_016195295.1 Acidobacteriota bacterium | reverse complement strand
GCCGCGCTGCACGATACGCCGATGGTCGTCGTCTATCGCTTGTCGCGGCTCACCTACAGACTGGCACGCCGGCTCGTGACGCTCGACATGTTTGCGATGGTCAACTTGATTGCGGGCGAGAAGATCGTGCCGGAGCTGGCCCAGGACGGGTTTACCCCGGACGTCGTCGCGCGCGAAGCGGTCTCGATGCTGACGGACCGCGATCGGGCCGCGCGCATTCGGGCGGGCCTGGCGCGCGTACGCGAAACGCTCGGGGGTCCGGGCGCGAGCCGACGAGCCGCCGAAGCGATACTCAGGGTTGTTGGGGAATTTGAGGATGTGAGGATCTGAGAATCTGAGGACGTGAGAATCTGACGACCGGGTGCTGTCGTCCGTCAGCCATTCGAGTTCCTTCTTGAGAATCGGCGGCTTGCCGTGCATGAATGAAGCCACGCGAAAAGTCCCAGAAATCGAAGCAACGTATTCGGCAGATTTTCAGAATCTGCCCGCCGGTTCGGCCGACACTTTGCAAATTCTGCAAGCCGTGATCTGAGGCACATCCTCAAATCCTCAGATCCTTAAATCCTCAGATCCTTACATCCTTTAGATTAATGTTAGTGTCGACCTCCGATGTCTGTGTTCTCGATCGAATTCCGCGACGTGTCGCTCACGCGCCCGAGCGGCGCGCGCGCGCTCGATCATTTCAGTCTCGGCGTCGAGACCGGTGAAGTGCTCGCGCTCGTCGGGCGGTCCGGCGCCGGCAAGTCGACGCTCCTCAAGCTGGTCAACCGGTTGTTGACGCCGGGTCAGGGCGCCGTGCTGGTCGAAGGACGGGACACACGCGAGTGGGATCCGATCAGGCTCAGACGCCGCGTCGGGTACGTGTTGCAGGACGTCGGGCTGTTTCCGCACATGACCGTCGCGGGCAACGTCGCCGTCGGGCCGGGACTCGAGCGATGGGCCGAGGAACGAACGGCCGCCCGAGTTCGCGAGCTGCTCGATCTGGTCGGGCTCGCGCCCCGCGAATTCGCTGCGCGCTGGCCGGACGAGCTGTCGGGAGGACAGCGCCAACGCGTCGGCGTGGCGCGCGCGCTCGCCGTCGACCCGCCCGTGCTGCTCATGGACGAGCCGTTCGGCGCGCTCGATCCGGTCACGCGCGCCGAGCTTCACGCCGAGTTTCGCCGCATCCAGCAGCAGCTCAGGAAGACCGTCATTATCGTCTCGCCTGCTATGGGCGAGGCGTTCGCGCTCGGCGATCGCGTGGGCGTGCTCGACGGCGGCCGTCTGATCGCCTGCGATCGTCCGGACGCGATGGCGACGTCGACCGACCCGCGCGTGCGTCAACTCCTGGACGCGCGCGGAGTGTCGTAGCGCGAGGCTTCAGCCGAGCGATCGCATGAACCGCCTCCTCTCCTTCTGGATTGCGCATCGCGTCGAGCTGGCGTCGCTGCTCGGCCAGCACGTGCTGCTGGTCGCGGCCTCGACGATGGTCGCTGTGGCGATCGCGGTGCCGCTCGGCATCTTTGCCGCGCGGCGACCGCGGCTCGCCGCGCCGCTGACCGCGATCGCGAACATCGTGCAGACCGTGCCGAGCCTCGCGATGTTCGGCTTCCTGCTGCCCGTTCCGCTCGTCGGCGGTGTCGGCGCGCGGGCGGCGCTCGTCGTCCTGATCTTGTACGGGCTGCTGCCGATTGTCCGGACGACGATCGCCGGCTTGCAGGGGATTGACGCGACGGTCCGGGAAGCTGGCGTCGCGCTCGGGATGACGCCACGCGAGCTGCTGCGTCTGGTCGAGTTGCCGCTCGCGCTGCCGTCGATCGTCGCCGGAGTTCGCGTGGCGGCCGTCGTCGGCGTCGGGTCGGCGACGATCGCCGCCGCGATTGGCGCCGGCGGCCTTGGCGAGTACATCTATCGCGGCCTGTCGATGGTGGACACGACGGTGATTCTGGCCGGCGCGGTACCGGCCGCCGTGCTCGCGCTCGTTGTAGACGGATCGCTGCTCTGGCTGGAGCGTCAGTTGTCCGCGCGCCGCCGTTCCTCGTCTCGACGAGCGGCCGTCACGATCGCGACGGTCGTTGCTGGCCTCGCGCTGCTGTCGAGCGGCGTGGCCGCGCGGAAGGCGAACGGCGCGATTGTCGTCGGGTCCAAGAACTTCACCGAACAGATCGTCCTCGGCGAGCTGCTTGCGCAAACTCTCGAGCGCGAAGGCCTGCCCGTCGATCGCCGTTTGAATCTCGGCGGCACGCTCATCTGCGATCGCGCGCTGCTCGCGGGCGACATCGACGTCTACGTCGAGTACACGGGCACGGCGCTGACGGCGGTCTTTCATCAGCCGGTCAGCATGAACTCGGGCGGCGTCTTCAATACCGTGCGCGACCTCTACGGGCGCACCGGACGGACGCTCCTGCCGCCGCTCGGGTTCAACAACACGTTCGCGATTCTCGTGCGCGGATCGGATGCGCGGTCGCTCGGATTAAAGACGATAGACGATGCGGCGCGTGAGTCGCCACGCTGGCGCGCGGGCTTCGGGTACGAGTTCGTCGAGCGCCCGGACGGATACACGGGTCTGGCGGAGGCGTACGGCATGCGGTTTCCCGAAGCGCCGCACGTGATGGACCTGACCCTCAGCTACCGCGCGCTGGCGTCCGGGCAGGTGGACATGATTGCCGGCGATGCGACCGCCGGTTTGATCAAGGGACTGGATCTCGTCCAGCTCGACGACACGCGTCGCTACTTCCCGCCCTACGACGCCGCCGTCGTCGCGCGCGCCGAGATGCTGCTGCGCCATCCGGCCGCGCACCGCTCGCTCGAACGGCTGTCTGGCCGCATTTCCGCCGACACGATGCGCTCGCTGAATTACGCCGCCGACGTCGAGCACCGCGACGTGCGCGCCATCGTCCGCGCGTTTCTTGATCGGTAGGGAGGGCCCTTTCGGACCCGGCACGGCATCTTGTAGGCCGGGTCCTTTGGGACCCGCCCTCCATCTCTTCGATCTCTATCGCGCGAGCAGGCGGCGGTCGATGCGGTACTCTCCCACGCGCGTCCACTGCGTCGATCCGTACTTCGCGAACAGATCGACCCTCGCGTCGATGAAGTGCGAGTTCTTCAGCATCTCGTCCCGCGGGTCGGTGCTCGTGTAGCCGAGATTGGATTTCAAGACGAGCGTGTCCGTCGTCGCGCTCGACGCGAGACCATCCGTGCCAGTCACCGTCAGAAACCGGCTGCCGAACTCGTCGTCTTCGCCGACGCGGCGGAACACCGCGTTCACCTGCAGCGTAGGAAGGCGCTGGTCCGACACGTTTTTCAGCTTGAGCGAGACCGTAGGCACGAGCTTGTTCTGGCTGCCGGCGAGGCCGGCGTCGAGCCAGCCGGTCGAGACGGCTTCGATCGTCAGTCCGTGTGTGAGATCGACCGTGGGGCCGCAGCCCACGAGCGACGCGCACACGATGGCGAAGAGGACGAACAGCGCGCGATGGAACAACGTGCAGAGCCAAGTCATGCACGCTTGGACACCGAAATCGGGCGGCGGTTCCCGGACGATGGCGACCTGTAGGCCGGGTCCTTTCGGACCCGGCAGTGAGGCGGGTTTGTAGGCCGGGTCCTTTCGGACCCGGCCGTCAGGCGGGTCCAGAAGGACCCGCCCTACACCTGCGATCTAACGTTCCGGCACCTTCGATCTGTGTCGCACGGCATCCACAACATCCTGAATCCCGCGCACGACCGCCGACGGCTCGTAGAGATGAATCTCGTGGCCGGAGTCCTTGACGATGCGCTGACTCGAGGTGGTGGAGAGCTGCGCCAACTTCGCTTCCAGCGCGGTGAATTGCGCGTCGGGGCCGTTCTCCGCTGTCAGTACGACCAGCGGACGATTGCCGAGCGGGCCCGCGCCGTTCGCCCGCGGCTTACTCGCACCGCAGGACGGCGGCGGGATCGATCCGGGACGCGCGGCGGGCGGGCAACCACGCCGCCAATGCGGCGACGGCGGCCAGGACGAGGACCGCGCCGATGAGCGTCGCCGGATCGCGCGGCTCGAGGCCATAGAGTAAGGATGCGACGAAGCGCGACGCCCAGAAGCTAAGGGCGGCGCCAATCACCACGCCAAGCCCGACGAGCATCGTCACGCGCGACAGGACGAGGCGCACGACGCCGGCCGGTGCGGCGCCGAGCGCCATGCGAATGCCGATCTCGCGTCG
>JACPZV010000229.1 GCA_016195295.1 Acidobacteriota bacterium | reverse complement strand
GGCGGGCGGGAGCCGAGCGCCGCGACGATCGGGACGATCCTTCGCTACTCGCTCGGATTGTCGGCCTGGAAGCAGTTCCACGACTCGCGCTGGTCGCTGCGCGTGAATCCCTCGAGCGGGAATCTCCATCCAACCGAAGCATATCTTTGTAGCGCGAGCCTTTCAGGCGAGCGATCAGCTTCCGTCTATCACTACGCGCCCGATCGCCACGTGCTCGAACAGCGGTGCGCGTTCGATGCCGACGCGTGGACGCGGGCGACGGGCAAGTCGGGCGTTGCCGCGCTCATCGCGCTGACGTCGATCCACTGGCGGGAATCATGGAAGTACGGCGAGCGCGCGTTCCGCTATTGCCAGCACGATCTCGGGCACGCGATTGCCGCGATCAGAATCGCGGCGTCGCTGGCCGGCTATCACGCCGTCATGCTGCCCGAGTGGTCGCAGAAGCAGATCGCGGAGTTGACGGGAATCGATCGCGATGAGGATTACGTCGACGCGGAACGTGAAGAGCCGGGATGCTTGATCGTCGTCAGTCGCCAGTCGTCGGTCACCAGTCACGAGTCACCAGTCTCTAGCCCCCAGCCCCTTCTCGAGGCCGTGCGTCGCGGCCGTTGGGCCGGGCGCGCAAATCAACTGAGCGAACACCACGTCCAGTGGTCGTTCATAGACGAGGTCGCGCGCGCGACGGAAGATCCCGGCCGGTCAGTTCCGGCCCGTCAATCCCCCAATCCCTTACCCAATTCCCCAACTACCCACTTACCCAATTCGGCGCTGCTCCTTCAGCGTCGCAGCGCCGTGGCTCTTGACGCACGTTCGTCCATCGACGCGGCGCATTTCTTCGCGATGCTCGCGGCGACGCTGCCCAGCAGCGCGGCCCCGTGGGACGCGTTGTGGTGGGACGCGCGGATTCACCTTGCGTTGTTCGTGCATCGGGTCGACGACGTCGATCCCGGGTTGTACCTGCTGCCGAGAAATCCCGCGACGGTCGATCGATTGAAGGCCGCCTTCGGCCGCGAGTTCGATTGGACGCCGGTGACCGAGGCGTTGCCGCTCGTGTGCCTCGCGCGAGGCGACTGCCGCGCGCTGTCTCAACGCGTGAGCTGCAATCAGGAGATCGCGGCCGACGGGTTCTTCAGCCTCGGCATGATCGCGGATTTCGAGTCGAGCCTGCGCAAATTCGGCCCCTCGTTCTACCGCCATCTGTTCTGGGAGTCAGGCGTCGTCGGGCAAGTGCTCTATCTCCAAGCGGAAGCCGCCGGCACGCGTGGCACGGGCATCGGCTGTTTCTTCGACGATCCCGTGCACGACGTGCTCGGTCTGACCGGCCATGCGTTTCAAAGCCTGTACCACTTCACGATCGGGATACCTGTCGAAGACACACGGCTGACAACCGAGCCCGGGTACCAATGGGAGGAGGGAAGAGAGGTCGGAAGGGAGGAAGGTAGGGCGGCGCTCTTCCTTTCTTCCTTCTACTCTCCGACCTTTCTTCCTTGTAATATCTCAATCTCCACTCCGAACTGTTGCGCAATCCCGCGGGCGACGCTGGAGTAGTCCTCGCGAAAATGTGACGGCAGATCGATCGCCGGTCGCGCCGGCCGCGCCGCGGCTTGCTTGATGATCCGCCGGTAATCGTCGGCCATCACGTCCAGCGTGTGGTGCGCCGCCCAGTATGCGTGCCCCGCGCGTCCGAGCGTGGCTCTCAGGCCCACGTCAGTCGCCAATTGCCGCATCGCGTGCAGCAGTGATGCATCTTCGTCGAGTAAGTCGACGCGCAGCGCGACCGTGGACGGAATGTCCACCAGGTGCGCGAGATCGGTGATGACCGTCGGTCGCGCGGCGGCCAGACACTGGAGCCACGAACCGGACGTCTCGAGCGCCGTCGGCCAGCGCAGGCATAGACACGCGTCGGCCGCGGCGAGGTAGCCGCCCACGGTCTCATCCTCTATATACCCGGTGACAAAGATCCGATCGCCGGCCTGCGTCGCGTCGATCTCCTGGTCGAGCGCCGGATAGTCCGAGGCATCGCCGGCCAGCAGCAACCGCGCGTCGATGTTCCCAGGGCCGTCCCGCACGAGCGACGAGAAGGCGCGGAGGATGGGGCCGATGCGCTTCGCGTCGGTGATCTTGCCGAACGCCGCGAACAGCACGCAGCCGTCCGGCACGCCCATCGTTGCGCGCACGCGCGCGCGCCGCGCGGCGCTCGTGTCGAGGGGCGGCTTGCCGAGATGGATCGGCTCGATCGCCACGCCGGGAAACGCGTCTCGAAGATCGGCGGCGACGCGAGGATTGTGCACGGCGACAAGCCGCGCTGTTTGAAGCGGCACGCGCAGCATCGAGTAGAAGTAGTAAATCGACCCGCCGAGCCCTTGCACGACGTAGTCGGCGAACTCGGGTCGTGCGTCGGGGTGGTCGAAGTGGAATTCGCGGCGGTAGTCGTCGGCCCGCCCCGACCTGAGGAGGTGACGCGCGCGGGCGTGATGCAGCGTCGGATCGTGCACGACGACGAGCCCCGGATACGACGCGAGATAGGCCCAAATGTAGTCGTGGGCCGGC
>JACPZV010000228.1 GCA_016195295.1 Acidobacteriota bacterium | reverse complement strand
CGTCGCGGCGTGGATGAGGGCGGACACCGGCGTCGGACCCTCCATCGCGTCCGGCAGCCAGACGTGCAGGGGAATCTGCGCGCTCTTGCCGGTCGCGCCCACGAACAACAACAGGCAGATGAACGAGAGCACGCCGAAGTACGCCGTCTCGACCGGCATCGTCGCGGCCGCGTTCTGCACGGCCCGGAAATCGAGCGTGCCGAACCTGTCATAGATGAGGAAGACGCCCAGCACGAATCCCCAGTCGCCGAGGCGATTGGTGATGAAGGCTTTCTTGCCCGCGTCCGACGCGCTCTTCTTTTCGTACCAGTAGCCGATCAGCAGGTACGAGCAGAGTCCCACGCCCTCCCAGCCCACGAACATCACCAGGAAGTTGCTGCCCAGGACGAGCATGAGCATGAAGAAGCAGAACAGGTTCAGGTAGCAGAAGAACCGCGCCACGCCGCCGCGCGGCTCTTCCGCCATGTACGCGGTCGAGTAGACGTGAATGAGGGTGCCGACGCCGGTGACGACCAGAATCATCATCCCGGACAGCGGATCGAGGCGGAAGCCCCACGGGATCTGCAAGCCGCCCATCCCGTGCTGCGTCATGAGCGGAATCGACGGGATCCACTGGGCGACGACGACGTCGAAGGCGCGGGCGTCGCCGGGCAACGCCAGCAGTTGCCAGAAGGCGACGACGGCGACGCCGAGCGCCGCGGTCATCGTCGCGCACGCCACGACGCCCGCGGTCCTGCGCGAGAACGAGCGGATCCCGATGAGGCCGTTGATGAGGGCGCCGAGCCCGGGGAGAAGAGGTATGAGCCAGATGTAGCGCATTACGACCGCATCACGTTCATTTCGTCGATGTTGACCGTCTCTTTGTTGCGATAGAACGCGAGGATGATGCCGAGTCCAACGGCCGCCTCAGCCGCCGCCACGGCGATCACGAAGATCGCGAAGACCTGGCCGATCACGTTCTGCAGCTGCGCCGAAAACGCGATGAGATTGATGTTCACCGCGTTCAGAATCAACTCGATCGACATGAAGATGATGATGATGTTGCGGCGCACCATGACGCCGATCACGCCGATCATGAAGAGCGCCGTCGAGAGGAGCATGTAATGGGTTGGAGTGATCACAGCTCTCTCTTGGCCAACACGATCGCGCCGATCATCGCCACGAGCAACAACATCGACGCGATCTCGAACGGAATCAGATAGCTCGTGTACAGCAGCCAGCCGACCTGCTCGGTGTTGCCCGTGACCGGCATCGCCGCCGCCGGCGCGACAATCGGGGCCGGCTGGCCGTAGCCGTAGACGGCGATGGCGCCCAACTCGACCAGCACGGCCGCGGCCAGCAGGAATCCGAGCATGGTCCGGCGACGCGGATCCTGATGTGCTTCCGGCGGCCTTTTCAGGTTCACGAGCATAACCACGAACAAGTACAAGACGACGATCCCGCCGGCGTACACGAGCACCTGAATCGCCGCCACGAACTGCGCGCCCAACAACACGTACAGCGCCGCGACGAACAGAAAGTCGAGCACGAGAAAGAGCACGCTGTGCACGGTGTCCTTCGTGCTGATGACCAGCACGGCGAACCCGAGAATGCACGCCGCGATGAAATAGAACGCGATGGCTTGGGCCATATCATCGAGCCGGGTCCGAAAGGACCCGGCCTACACCATCAGTACATCACACCATCAACACTTTCACGATCCCGGTCACGACCAGATTGGCGATGGCCAGCGGAATCAAGACTTTCCATCCCAGCCGCATCAACTGGTCGTAGCGATACCGCGGCAGCGTGGCCCGGACCCAGATGAAGATGTACAGAAAGACGAACGATTTGATCAGAAACCACGTCCACGCGGGGACAACGTCGAGGAATCCGAGAAACGCGACGTTCGGGAAGGGCCGCAGCCACCCGCCCAGGAACAGCGTCGTCGCGACCGACGAGACCACGATCATGTTCGCGTACTCGGCCAGGAAGAACAGGGCGAACCGCATGCCGCTGTACTCGGTGTGGAATCCGCCGGTCAGCTCCTGCTCGGCTTCCGGCAAATCGAACGGCGCGCGGTTGGTTTCGGCCAGGCCGCCGATGAAGAAAATCAGGAACGCCACCGGCTGCACGAACGCGTACCACAGGTGCGTGCTCTGCTGCGCCCGCACGATGCTGACCATGCTCAGCGAGCCGGCCATCATGATGACGCTCACCAAGGTGAGCGTCACCGCGACTTCGTAGGAAATCAGCTGCGCCGACGCGCGCAGGCTGGCGAGCAGCGGGTATTTGCTGTTCGACGCGTAGCCCGCCAAGATGATCCCGTAGACGCCCACCGACGCCACCGACACGATGTACAGCAGCCCGACGTTGATGTCGGTGATGTAGAGCGTCACCTGCCGGCCGAAGAGCCGGACCTCGGGCCCGAACGGAATGACGGCGTACACGATCAGCGCGGGCACCATCGAGATGATCGGCGCCGCGGTGAACACCCACGGGTCCGCGCGGACCGGCGTGATGTCCTCCTTGATCATCAGCTTCACGGCGTCCGCGACCGGCTGCAGGATGCCGTACGGGCCGACGCGCATCGGGCCGAGCCGTGACTGCGCCCACGCGATGACTTTGCGCTCGAGCAGCACCATGTAGGTGACCGCGACGAGCGTCGCGTTCAGCACGATCACGATCTTCAGCAGCGGGATGACGAGGGCGTCGATTACCGATCGACCTCGCCGAGCATGACGTCGAGCGATCCGATCAGCGCGACGACGTCCGCCACCAGATGCCCGCGAATCAGCGTGCGCAGCCCTTGGAGGTTGCAAAACGACGGCGGCCGCACGCGGAACCGATACGGATTGGTCGACTTGCCGTCGCTGACGATGAAGTAGCCGAGCTCGCCTTTCGGTGATTCGATGGCGTGATACGTTTCGCCGGCCGGCGGTTTGATCAAGCGCGGCACTTTGCCGACAATGGGTCCCTCGGGAATGCCCTCGGTGGCCTGACGGATGATGCGCAGCGACTGCCGGAACTCCTCGAGCCGCACGAGATAGCGATCGTAGGTGTCGCCCGCCGCGCCGATCGGCACGTCGAACTGCATCTCGTCGTACGCGGCGTACGGCTCGTCCTTCCGGACGTCGCGCGGGACGCCAGAACCCCGCAGCGGCGGTCCACTCAAGCCGAGCGCGATCGCCTGCGGGCCGGAGATGACGCCGATGCCCTTGGTGCGCTCCAGCCAGATCCGGTTGTGCGTGAGCAGCTCTTCGTACTCGTCGAGCTTGACGTCCATGATCGCGCAGAACTCGAGGACCTTCTTGTCCCAGCCCGGCGGAATGTCCAGCGGCAGCCCGCCGATGCGCATCGAGTTGTAGGTGAGCCGCGCGCCGCAGAACTCCTCGAAGAGATCGAGAATGTGCTCGCGCTCGCGGAACGCGTAGAGGAACACCGTCATCGCGCCGATGTCCATCGCGTGCGTGCCGAGCCAGAGGCAGTGGCTCGCAATCCGCTGCAGCTCGCACAGGATGGTGCGCACGTAGCGCGCGCGCCGCGGCACCTCGATCGCCAGCAGCTTCTCGACGGTCTCGCAGTAGCCGACGTTGTTGGTCGCCGCCGCGACGTAGTCCATCCGG
>JACPZV010000207.1 GCA_016195295.1 Acidobacteriota bacterium | reverse complement strand
CTCGTCGGCGGCGGATTGCTGAACGTCGCCCTTGGCACGTACTACGCCTGGAGCGTGTTCGTGCCGGCGCTCGAGCGGGAATTCGGCTGGAACCGGACACAAACATCGCTGGTGCCGACCATCGACATGGTGATGCTGGCGTCCATGTTCATGGTCGCGGGTCTGATTCAGAATCGCGTCGGACCGCGCACCGTCGCCACCGTGGGCGGCGCGTTGTTCAGCGCCGGTCTCCTGCTCGCGAGTTTCATTCACACGTTGCCGATGCTCTATCTCACGTGGGGCGTGATGCTCGGCGCGGGGCTGGGGTTCGGCTACCTTGCCCCGATCACGGTCGGGTCGAAGTGGTTCCCCAACCAACGAGGGCTCGTCAACGGACTGGCGATCGGTATTTTCGCCGCGGGCTCCGGCATCTTCGGGCCGATCGCCGGGCGCCTCATCGAACAGATCGGCTGGCGCGGGACGTTTCAGGCGCTGGCCGGCCTCTTCTTCGTGTTCACGATGGTCGGCGCGGCGTTGATGAAGGATCCGCCGGAAAACTACCACGTCGCGCCGCCAAGCGGTGGCGCGGCCAGCAAGCCGAAGCCGATCAACGTCGACGTGCCGACGTCGCGCGTCCTGCGGACGCCGAGCTTCTATCTGCTGTGGATCGCGTACGCCCTCGGCACGACGGCGGGCACGATGGTGATCAGCCAGTTGGTGCCGTTCGCGCGGTCGGCCGGCTACGCGGCCTCGACCGCCGCGTTCGCGATCACGGTCGGCGCGATCGGCAGCGCGTCGGGACGATTCTTCTCGGGATGGATGTCGGATCACTTCGGCCGGCTGTTCACGCTGCGCGGCGTGATCGTGATCTCGATGCTGGCGACGCCGTCGCTGTATTTGTGGCGGGAAGATCTCGTGCTCTTCTACATCCTCCTCTTCCTCGTCTACTACTGCTACGGGACGCAGCTCTCCGTGTACACGGCGCTGGCCGGCGACTTCTACGGCACGAAGTACCTCGCCACCAACTACGGGCTCCTGCTGCTGGCGTGGGGAACCGCCGGCGTGCTTGGGCCGGTGATCGGCGCGCGCGTCTTCACCGGCACGGGGACCTACCAGTACGCCTTCTTCGGCTCGGCCTTGCTGGCGCTCGCCGCGCTCGCGAATCTGACGCTCGTGCGAGCGCCGGCACGCGAGCGATGACATTTCAGCTGTAGGGCGGGTCCTCTGGACCCGCCGCTGCGCCGGGTCCGAAAGGACCCGGCCTACGACTCACGCATCCGCGGTTTCCATCGTCAAGCGCGGCACGCGACCTCGCACCACGCCCAGGCATCGCGCGGCCGTCGAGATCAGAATGATCACCGCGCACACCAGCATGATGCTCGTGCAGATCGAGTTGACGTAGCCCTGCACGTGCAGTGACGGATCAGGACTGACCGCCATCGGCCAGAAGTTGTCCGTCACGTTCATCACCCCTGCCGAGAGCGTCGTCGTGGCGACGAAGCAGAGCGGGAGGCCGGTCACCCACGCGTATTTCAGCTTGCCCGAGTTGATCACGAGCGTGGTCGCGACCGCGAGCGCCACCACGGCCAGGAGCTGATTGGCGACGCCGAACATCGGCCAAATCGTGCTGATGTTGCCGGTCCAGAGGAAGTACGACCACCCGAACACGACGAGCAGGGTCGAGAAGAAGGTGCCCGGCATCCAGTCCGTGCGGCCGAGCGGCGTCCACAGACGGCCGCCGAATTCCTGGACCAGAAACCGTCCGATGCGCGTGCCCGAGTCGATCGTCGTGAGGATGAAGATCGCCTCGAACATGATCGCGAAGTGGTACCAGTACGCCATCAAGCCGCGCATGCCCGGCAAGCGGGCGAAGATGTGCGCCATGCCGACGGCGAGCGACACCGCGCCGCCCGGCCGCGCCTGGACGATCTCGCCGACCTGGCTCTGCAGGTCCGGCAGGTTGACGGTCGCCAGGCCCAGCTTCTGAAACACGTCCGCCGACGTGTTGATCGCGAAGTAGTCGTTCGGATGGAGCGACGCCGCGGTGATGATCGCGACGATGCCGACGAGGCCTTCGACGAGCATGGCGCCGTAGCCAATCGGCCTGATGTCCGTTTCCTTGTTCACCATCTTCGACGTCGTACTCGAGGCGATGACCGCGTGGAAGCCCGAGATGGCGCCGCACGCAATCGTGATGAACAGGAAGGGGAACAACGGCCCTGGAATGATCGGCCCCCCGCCGCTGACATACGACGAGAACGCCGGCGCTTCGAGCGTGGGGTTGATGATGATGACGCCAAAGACGAGCAACACGATGGTGCCGATCTTCATGAACGTGCTCAGGTACGCGCGGGGCGTGAGCAACATCCAGACCGGAAGGATCGAGGCCGCCACCGTGTAGATCGCCATCACGACCGTCAGTTGGTGGCGGGACAACAGAAACCAATGCCCGAAGGCGGACTCGGCGATGTTTTTGCCGAAGACGACGGCCAGGATCGTGATCACGACGCCGATGACGGTCGCCTCCGTCACGCGGCCCTTACGCCACTGGAACATGTAGTAACCCATGAAGACCGCCACCGGAATCGTGACGGCAATGGTGAACGTGCCCCAGGCGCTCTCGGCGAGCGCGTTGACGACGGCGAGGCCGAGGCCCGCCATCGCGATGACCGTGATGAAGAGAATTGCAATCGCCGCGGTAATGCCGGCGACGGGGCTGACGTCGGTGCGTGCGATGTCGGCGAGCGATCGTCCGCTGCGCCGAGTCGAGGCCCATAGCCAGAACGAATCCTGTACGGCGCCGGCGAGGCACACGCCCGCTACGAGCCAAATGAGACCCGGCGCGTAGCCGAATTGCGCCGCGAGCACGGGGCCGATGAGTGGCCCGGAGCCCGCGATGGCGGCGAAGTGGCTGCCGAAGAGGACCCATCGACTCGTGGGGTAGTAGTTGGCGCCGTCGTACTTTCGATGCGCGGGCGTCACGCGCGAGTCGTCTAGGATCCAAACACTTCTGGCGATGAACACGCTGTAGTACCGTTAAACGATGGCCAGAACGGCCATCGCCGGCACGATGAGATACAAGGCCTGCATGGGCCGGATTATACTCGCGAAGGTGTCGCCGTTCCGCCGGCTCCTCGCCTACGTCCTCAGGTACCGCCGCGCGTTTCTGCTCGGGCTCGCGTGCGTCATCGTCACGCGCGCCGTGGCGCTGGCCTCGCCGCT
>JACPZV010000206.1 GCA_016195295.1 Acidobacteriota bacterium | reverse complement strand
ATTGGAGCCAGCATGCCTCTGAGGACTCAACTGCGGCGATGCGCGGCGTCGATAATATTATTTGCCTTGTCCGGGCAACTGCTCGCTCAGGATCAATCGCAGCGACTCCTGAATCTCAATGTCCTAATGATGGAGTCGACATTTCAGATTAGGTCGGGCCCGAACGTTGGAACAGGTTTTATCCTCGGACGCCCAATGCCCGACGATCCTAAGAGAGCCTTCTACGTACTAATCACCGCGGCGCATGTGCTCGAAGCAATCACGGAGCCGTCTGCAACTCTCGTAGCCCGCATGAAGGACGAATCGGGCATCTGGCGCCGTGCCGAAATCCAATTACCCTTGAGCAAAGATGGCCGCCGCCTGTGGGTGAAACATCCCGACGTGGACGTGGCCGCCATCTATGTCAATCTGCCCACTGGTTCGGTTCCCAATCTTCTCCCGGACTCCTTCCTTGCCACCGATGAGATGTTGGAACAGCTAGAGATCGCTCCTGGTGACGAGTTGCTGTGCTTAGGCTTTCCGTTTGGCGCCGAAGGCAATGACGCAGGATTCCCGGTTTTGAGAAGTGGCAAGATTGCGTCGTACCCCATTACCCCGGCCAAGTCGGTCAAGACGTTCTTGTTCGACTTTAACGTCTTTCCAGGCAACAGCGGCGGGCCAGTTTATTTTGTAGCTCACAACAGGATGTACGGCGGCACAACCCACTTGGGAGAAACCACACAGATTCTGCTTGGAATCGTCGTTGAGCAGAAGCTGTATCGTCAACGGGCGCAGGAACTTTATAAGATTGATCAGGTTGTTCCGCTCGCACTCGGACAGGTCGTCCATGCGAGCTTAATTCGCTCTACGATCGCATTGCTTCCGCCGAGCCCACGATAAAGGCTGCTCCAAGGCGACAGCGGTGTCGCTCGCAAGCCGCCTCTGAGCGCGCCGACTGGGGCCGTTGCCGGAAAGCGCGCGCAGCGAGTCTTCCGCGGCGACTTCGTTCTGCGCGATCCGTGACCTCGAGAAAACCACTGGTGTTGGATCCGCGTACACACGCAGCTGAAGGTGGTCCCTTAGTCGCCGCGTGCGCGACAGATTCGAGCGAAGTGCGCTTTCCCGGCGCGCGAAGGGCGGCGCAGCGAGCGATACCGCTGTCGCGTGAGCTGGTCCGGCTGAAGCCGGACGCCACGTACCGCCGCAGCTCGCGCCGGCGGCCTCCGTGGCGTGATCACCATTACCCAATTACCCAACTACTCAACTACCCTATTCACCAGAGAGGTGCATCGCCCATGAGTCTCACTGCCGATCAAGCCAAAGTCCTCCTCAACGCCAGCAGCCTGCCGTCGCTGAACGCCGAACATCCCGTGACCAAACGCGTGATTGCCGCCATCCCGCCCGACAAGATCGACTATCGGCCGGATGACATCGTCAAGAGCGCCATCGATCTCGCCTGGCACATCGTCACGGCGGAGAATCGGTTTCTCGACGCGGTGATCTCCGGCGCGTTCGACCTGACGCCTTTGCCTCGGCCCGACTCGGTCCGCACGCCGGATGATGTGAATCGCTGGTACTCGGAGCGATTCGCGAAGAACATCGATCGGGTGACGCAGCTCTCCGGCGATCAGCTCGTCAAGATCGTCGACTTCCGCGGGCTGTTCCAGCTCCCGGCGGTTCGCTACGCGCAAATCGGGCTGAACCACTCGATTCATCACCGCGGACAGCTCTCGATGTACCTGCGGCCGATGGGCGCGAAGGTGCCGTCGATTTACGGCGAGAGCTACGACGCCCGCGTCGCGCGTGAAGCGGGGCAGAAGCAGGCCTGAACGCCCGTGTCGCGGAAGACGCTCGCCTGAAAGGCTCGCGCTACGAGACGCTGGTCCGGCCGAAGCCGGACACTACCGATCTCGCTCGGCTGAAGCCTCGCGCTACGAAGACGCCTTCATCGCTTTGACGATGAACTCCTGGACCGCGGGATTGATCTGAAAGCGCTTCGCGTCTCCTTTCGGCCAGTTCGCCTTGTCGGCCCACATCCGGTTCAGACCTTTCTGGATCTCCGGATCGCCGCCCGTGAAGCCGTCGACGAGCTTCCGCCAGCGCGCGGCGAGCGCCTGCGCCTTCGGATCCGCCGGGTCCTCGCCGAGCGCCGCCTCGACGTCGGCGAGGAGCGTGGTCCAGTCCTTCGTCACTTGTGCTTGCAGCTCCGGCGTCCACGGCTGTTTCTTCTTCAGTTCCGCGAGCTTCGCCTGCGCCTCCGCGCTGTAGTACTTCCTGCCCCACTCGGTGTTGTTCTGCATTTCGATCTCCCTCACGATTTTCTTGAACGCGTCCCAGTCGGGCTCACGGCCCGACTGCATCGATCGTTCGGCGTGCGCGATCGCCACGATCGCGGCGTCGAGCTGCTGCCGCTTCTCGGCCAGCACGAGCTGCTGGCGCCGCAGCGTGTCCGCCAGCGGCGACTCGCGCTTCAGCAGTCGGCCGATCTGCTTCAACGGCAGCCCGAGAAACTTCAGAACGACGATCTGTTCGAGGCGCGCGAGGTCACAGTCGCGATACAGACGATAGCCGGCGTTCGAGCACCCGCTCGGCTTGAGCAGCCCGAGGCGGTCGTAGTGGTGCAGCGCGCGGATGGTCACACCGGCAAGCGCGGCGAACTCCTGAATCCGGTAGACCATCGGCTTCTGCTTCAACCCGCCCTCCAAAACGATCATCGGACCTGACGCAACGTGAGGGTCAAGTGGCGGCTGCGTCCACCCGAAGACCGCGGTAGAATACATGGTCGACTTTTGAACGGAGGTTGCCCATGGAGCTTCTGCTTGGGTCCCACGTTCGCGAACACGGCAGCCGCGTGGGACGTCTCGCCGGATTCGAGCTCGAACCCGCCAACCGCAGCGTGAGACGCATCATCTTCAGCCCCGACGGCGATCTCGGGCCGCAAGCGGCGACCCGCCCGCTCGTCGCCGTCAGCCTTGTACACGACAACGGAGAGATCGAGCTGCGGCCGAACGTCGAGGTCGCCCCGTTGCCTGCGGTGCCGGACGTCGTCCTGCTCAGTCGCGCCACGCGCGTCCGGCGCGACGGCCGCCAGGTCGGCCGGCTGACCGGGATCGAAGTCGACGTGGCCGATCGCGCGCTGGTCTCGGTGCATGCGCGTGCGCACCGGTGGTCGCGGCGGAGCACGCTGGCTGCGGCGGACCTGGATTGCTCGACGCCGGGCGAGGTTCGGGCTCGGGACGCCGGCGGAACGCGGGCGGCGTAGAACCAGAACCCTGAACCTGAAACCTTGAACCCCGCGTCTCACTGACGTACAGTTGCGCCTCGCAGTTGTTTCTTAAAGGAGCATTCGATGAAGCGTGTCATGTTTGCGGTGTCGGGCGTCGCTCTCTTGTTTGTCACCGGATTTGCCTTCGCGCAGGGAGGGCAGATGCAGGGGCAGAAGATCGGCCTCGCCACCAGCTTGCAGCGCGGGTACGCCACGTTCAAGACGAATTTCACGCAGGCCGCCGAGAAGATGCCGGAGGCGGACTACACCTTCAAGCCAGGATCCACGCCGGAGGCGCGGCAGTACTCGGCCGTCATCGCCCACATCGCGCAGTCGCAGTTCGCGCAGTGCTCGGGCATGAAAGGCGTGCCCAATCCGATGCAGGGCAAGAACCTCGAGCAGGAACTGAAGACAAAAGCTGAAGTGACCAAGGCGCTGGCGGACTCCTTCGCGCTGTGCGACGACCTGTTCGCGCGGGTCACCGACGCGAACGCGACGGAGATGATGAAGCAGGGGATGAACGAGGTGGCGCGCGCGGCCGGGCTCTACGGCGTCATCGTGCACGGCAACGAAATGGCCGGCACCGCGTACGTCTACCTGCGCTCCAAGAACATCGTGCCGCCTTCGACCGAGAATGCGGGACGAGGAATGCGAGGACGCGGATAGTCGGTAGTCGGTAGTCCAGAGTGGGTCGTCGGTAGTCATTAGTCGTTGGTCGTTAGTTGGGCCGGGCGGCGCGTGCGTCGTCCGGCCTTTTTCTTGGCCGACGGTGGTACCATCGCGCGCGTGTCGCTGACCACGCGCGTCCTCATCGGCCTCGTCTCCGGATTCCTCCTCGGTCTCTCGCTCGCCGGCGCAGCGTCTTCCGTCTCGGCCCCGGTCGTCGCGTTTCTCGCGCCGATCGGAACCATCTTCGTCAACCTGATTCGGATGACCGTGATTCCGCTGGTCGCGTCGATGCTGATGGCGAGCGCCGGGTCGATGGGCGCGTCCGGCGCGCTCGGACGCGCCGGCTCGCGGGCTGCGGCCATCGCCGTCACGTTACTCACGACCATCGCCGTCGTGAGCCTGGCGGTCGCCGTGCCCGTGCTCGCCCGCGTGCAAATCGATCACACCGCGGCGATGGCCTTACGCGGCCCGGTCACGAGCGTTTCGTCAGGCGTGCCGACGCTGGCACAGTGGTTCGTCGACCTCGTCCCGCAAAACGTCGTGAAGGCCGCGGCGGACGGCTTGATGCTGCCGCTGATTCTGTTCTCCGTGTTGTTCGGGCTGGCGCTGGCGCGCGTCGGCGAG
>JACPZV010000205.1 GCA_016195295.1 Acidobacteriota bacterium | reverse complement strand
GGGTGGCCGCGAACGGGCGCGATCGGCGATCGCGAGGCGTTCGCTGATCACGGCCAGATCCGCATGGCTCGAAGCGACGCTCACGTCAGGCCTGAGACGACCGACGGCGAGCATGAACGGTCCGGCTTTCTCGATGCCCTGCGGCGCCGGGAACTGCGCGACGGGCAGAAACACGTCGCCGCCGATGAAGTAGCCGTCGGCGGGCACGCTCGTGACGTCAAACGGCGGAGCGAGTACGCCGATAACCGTAAGCGGCGTGCCGTTGAGCGTCAGCGTCGAGCCGATGGCGGACGGATCGTCGTCGAACTTCTGCTTCCAGAACTGGCGCGAGATGACGGCGACCGGCTGGACCGTGCCCGGCGCGCTCTCCACTTCGGTGAACAGGCGCCCGCGTTCTGCTTTCAGTCAGCAGCGTGTCGATCATACGAGCGTCAGACCCTCTAGTCCCTGATTTCCACGACCGTCTTCGCGCTTCTGTGCTTCGACACCATCTCGGGCAACAGCTTCTTGCTGAGGTAGACCTTGGATTCGGCGTTGTCCGCGCCGTGGCGCTCGTACTTGACGACCTCGAATCGCAGGTGATCGAGCGTGCCGCGCATCTCGTAGAACTTGTTCTTCGTCTTGACGACGATCTCGTCGAAGCCCTGGTCGATGGCCCAGCGCTCCTGCTGCTCGGTCAGCGCGCGAAAGAAGCCCTGTCCGCGCCAGTCGCGGCGCGTGCCCCCGATCCAGGTGTACAGGATGCGGCGGCCTGGAAACCGCACGTTGTCGCTCAGGCGATGGACGAGGTCCGCGAGCTTCGGCTCCGTTTCCCCGACGGTGATCTCGTGCGCGACTTTGAATGAGACGGGCGCGACCGTGCCGGGATCGTCCGGCAGCGGCGCGGTGGCCAGCAGAATCAAGTGTCGCCTGCCGGACAGGCGACGGACGATTTCGGTCGCGGTTTTCTTTCGCGGGAACTCGCCGAAAAACTCTTCGATGTATTGAATCTCGAGGGCGCCTTGCTCGAGATCGTATTGCGTGATGTGATATTCCACGGGAAACGGGAATTGTACACGACGGAGCGGGATGAATGGATCGACGGGGTGAAGCTTCCGCCTCCGCTAGAGCTTCGGCGAGATTCCGCCGCAGCCTTGGCGAAGGCGAATCGGCGGACCGCCGTAGCCGCGGCGGAGGCGGTCAGGCGGACCACCGCGCCGGCATAAGGAGGAAGTGATAGGCTTTGGTTTTATGATGATGCGCGCACTCGTGCTCAGCGGATTGATCGCGCTCGGGGCGACCGGCTTCGCGGCGCCGCAGTCGGCGGCGCCCGCGGTTGACGTTCAGACGATCGGTCCGCAGGTCGGGACTGCGGTTCCATCGTTCGTCCTTTCCGATCAGACCGGGCGGCCACGGTCGCTCGAGTCGATCATGGGACCGAAGGGCGCCGTGCTCGTGTTCTTCCGATCGGCGGACTGGTGACCGTACTGCAAGACGCAGCTCGTGGAGCTGCAGTACGGCATTCCGTTTCCCGGCACGTTCATCGTCGATCGGCGCGGAATCGTCTCGTCGCGCGTCTTCGAATCGCAATACCAGGAGCGCGACACGATCGCGAGCGTGATGGTGCGTCTCGGGGCGCACCTCGATGTGCCGGCGACGCGCGTGACCGCGCCGCACCTGGAGCTGACGACGTTCGCGACCGATGAGGTCGTGGCGCCGGGTACGCCCGGCGTGAGCGGCTACAAGCCGATCGCGCTGACGATCGCGCCGCAACCGTGGCTCGTGGTCCGCCAGGCGCAATATCCGAAGCCCTCGGACTATTTCTTCAAGCCGCTGAACGAGCACGTCGCGGTGTTCGATCGCCCCTTCCGCATCGTGCAGGACGTGATGATCGATGCGTCGCGCGACGCGGAGGCCGCGTTAAAGGATCAGACGCAGATCGTCATCGCGGCAACGCTCGACTATCAGGCGTGCGATGACCGCGTCTGTTTCAATCCGCAATCGGTGCCGCTCTCGTGGACCGTGCGTCTGAGAACGCTGGACCGCGAGCGCGTCAAACAGTAGCGACAACCGAGGCAATGTCCGCTGTCGTCTACACGTCGCGCATCACCATCGAGCGCCGCAAGGGTCCGCTGCGAATCGCGCACCTGCCGGGCGAGTCTCAGCCGGTCATGTTCAGCGCGCACGGCGCGATCGCGGAACACTACAACGTCGATCCGGCGGCGCTTGGCCACTCGCACGCCGCGACGCTGGACTACGTGATCGCGGCGACCGCCGGTTGAATGATGGGAACCTTTGGAGGCGCGCTGGAAGCGCGTCACATCGATGCCAGCGGCGGCCGCCTGACGGCGGACGTGACGGGCGAGGTCGAAACCGAAGACGGCGTGCTCGTGATCAAACGCATTCACGTCCACATGAGACTCGCGGCCGCGGTCGAGGCGCGAGAGGTCGTCGACCGGGTACACGGTTTCTACGCGATGCGCTGCCCGCTGTACCGGACGCTGCACGGCGCGATCGCGCTCACCTCGACGTACGAGCTCCTTCCCGCAACGTCCTAACCTATCGACTGGATGATCCGTCTCACGGCACGGCTCCAGCAGGAGCCACCGCGCGTCACGCTTCTTCGGTCTTTGCCCCTTGCGCGCGCAGGTACTCCGCGATATCCGTGCGGCCTCCGTATTCAGCCCAGCCCAGAGGAGTGCCTTGAAAAATGGTGTCCTTGATGTCCAGTCTCGCTCCTCGTTCCACCAATAGCTGCACGACCATGTCATGCCCGGACCCAGCGGCTTGATGCAACGGCGTCGAGTGGCCGTGGTTCCCTTTGGGGTTGTAGCGATTCGGGTCTTCTCCCGCGTCGAGGAGCACGCGGAGAATTTCTACGTGACCATGCTGAGCGGCCAACGCGAGCGCGCGATGCCGATCCTCGCGGTTGGCGGTCGTCAGCAGTTGACGCGCATCGGCGAGTCGCCCCAATCCGGCGGCCGCGGCGATGTTCTCCACTCGCGCGCCGCGTCGGACGAGCGCTTCGGCGGCTTTTCCGTATCCAAAAGCAAGAGCCGTCATCAAGGGGGACGTCCACTCGCCGGAGCCGTGCCCCTCGATCGCCGCGCCGAAATCCAGCAGCGTGTCGACGAGCGCGACCTGCACACCGGCGTTCGCCGGGTGACAGCTCGACACCAACATGCTCATGGTCGTGTGACGTCCCCCGTACAGATCCGCGAGCGCATCGACTTCGGCGCCCGCTTCGAGCAGCATCTTCGCCACCGCGACGGCATTCGTCGGAGTTCTCTGACGGTAGCCTTCGACGCCGTTCGCGGCGACGTAATGAAGAAGCGTGGCCCGATGCGCAGGTGGGTCAAAATGCGTGACACGCGTCGAACGGGCTCGAACCAATTCCGGGTTCTCGCCGAGCCGCGACCCAAGTGTCGCGACGTCACCGTTGATGACCGCTTCCACGGCCGATTCGAATTTTGAGACCGGAGAACCGTCTCGAGTGACGTCTTCGACGTATTCCGCAAGCCGCGGCCAGCTCTCGAAGTCGTACCAACGAGCCACGGTGAGTTGAGCATCGGGAGGCTCAAGCGTGGCGCTTCGAACTTCGGAGTCAGACAGCCTTTTCGGCAGCCATCGAATTTCGGGGTCCAGAAAGCGCGGATGGTTATGCCTGACGATCTGGATCGCGCCAGGATCGCCTGCCCGCCACCCGTCGAGCAGTTACTCGGCCTGCTTCTGATATTCCTTCAGGCTGGCGAGAAACGGGAGTGGCTTGATGTCCATTACCCAATTATCGATTCACTCGAACAATCTTGACAGCCCACGGCCCTCAGCTGATTTCTCCTTAGAGAAAGTATGAAGCTGTTGACATTCATCCTTCCGTAAAGGAGAAAATAGCGCGTGCCCGCACACACGCGCTTTCAGGCCGTCCTTGCTGAAAAGCTGGCCGAATCGCTCACCGGGCCGCTGCCGTCGGGGACGCCGCGGCGCGTCCACGGCCCGGTCGCGTTGAAAGGCAAGGCGACGGCGGTCATCGGGATGCGCCGCGCGGGAAAGACCACCTTTCTTCACCAGATTCGCCGCGAACGGCTCGACCGCGGCGTCGCCCGCGAGCAACTGCCCTACCTGAACTTCGAAGACGAGCGCCTCGCGGGGTTGCGCGGTCAGGCGCTCGGTGGCGTGGTCGAGGAGTACTACCGGCAATTCCCGAGGCTCCGGCACGCCGCAACTGTGACGTGGTGTTTCGACGAGCTTCAAGTTGTGGACGGCTGGGAGCGCTTCGTTCGCCGGCTGCTCGACACCGAAAACGTCGAGATCTTTTTGAGCGGCTCCTCCGCCAGCCTCCTCTCGCGCGAGATTGCCACCTCCATGCGCGGCCGCGCCTGGGCCGTCGTCATCCACCCGTTCAGTTTCGTGGAGTACCTGCGCCATCACGGCGAGCCGGTGCCCGACCGCCTCGATCTGTTGAGCGCGCCCGATCGATCGCGGCTGGATGCGGCGCTGCGCACGTATCTCGTGGCCGGCGGATTTCCCGAAGTGCAGGGCGTGGACGCGGAAACGCGATACCGGCTTCTCGCCGATTACGTCGACGTCGCGATCCTCCGGGACGTCGTCGAGCGCCACGGCGTGACCAACGTCGCCGGCCTGCGCTGGATGGTCCGGCAACTGCTGGGCACGCCGGCCGGCCTGTTCAGCGCGGAGAAATTCTACGGCGCTCTCCGGTCGCAGGGGATCGCGATTGCCAAGGACACCGTTCACGACCTGCTCGCGCATCTCGAGGATTGCTTCCTGGTCCGCACATCATGGGTCGATGCGTCGTCCGAACGACGCAGGCGCGTAAACCCGCGGAAGGCATATCCGGTCGACCCGGGCCTGATTCCGATCTTCGATCGCACGGGGCGCCGCAATCTCGGCCACGCGCTTGAGACCGCCGTCCGCATCGAGCTCGAGCGGCGCGGTCTCGATGTAACGTACGTGCGTACGAAAGACGGTCACGAGGTGGACTTCCTCGCGCGTACCGTCGACGGGAAGATGACGTTGATTCAGGCGTGCGCGGAGCTGGACGACGAGGACACCTGCGCGCGAGAGACGCGGGCGCTGCTCGCCGCCTCGGCCGAACATCCAGGCGCGTCGCTTGAACTGGTCACGCTGGCGCCCGAACAGGCCGAGAACGTTCCCGCCTCGATCGCGCTGCGATCGGCGGCCACCTGGCTGCTGGCGGATCAACTAGGATAGCAACCCCCGATGAGGGTGTTCGATCTGCACGCGGCCGTCCTCTCCGACTACCGCGACTTCGTTCGCTCGTTCTTCATCGTCTCCGACAGGAGCTGCGATCGCGTGGCTATCGTCCCGTAGTCATCCGGTACGACCGTGACATCGCTTCGCAGTTGACTGAGAACCCAGATATATTCGGCGCCAGCGCGTCGGGCAGCAGATAAGCATGGACTCGCACCTCCAGAATTCGCTATTCGCTAAGTGCTTCCAAGGCTCTCACGCCCGAGCGCATCGATGCGATCCAGATCGTCAGGCTCAGCGTCACCGCTCCGCCAAAACACAACACCATCAGCACCTGCTGCGAAATACTGAGCGGCACGTGCCGGAACCGTGTGAGCAAGTAGACAGACGACGGCCAACCGAGCAGCGCGATCATCACAATGATGAAGAGCACGGCCTGAAGCATGAACGCCACGCCGCCGTACGATCCCGCGGCCTGACTCGCGTCCGCCCCGAACCGCGGATAGCGGGCGCCGAGGCCGATCGCGAGCCCCACGAGCGCGAAGCTCATGAAGACGATCGCCGCCGCCGCGACCACTTTGAGAAACGGACCGACGCCGAGGAATTCGTTCGCGACGATCGTCAAGCTTTCGGTCAGGACGACCACCGGCACGAGGCCCGTCCAGAACTTGGACCACAGGAAGTCGCGCAGCGAAATCGGCGCCGTGCGGATGATCCAGAACGCCGCGCCCTCGGCCGACACGGCCGGAAACACGAAGCGCACCGCCACCGTCGCCATCACGAAACCGGCCATGCCGAGATTCACGAACCCGTACGTGTTCTTCACGAACGCGCTCAGGTAGGGAATCCGGTCGAGGTCGAGCACGCGGAAGTTATAGAGGTAGATGAGCACCAGCGCGAGCAGCAGCAGGAGCTGCGACCACTGCGCGACGTCGCGCAGAAAGATCTTCAGATCCTTGATCAAGAGCTGCCGCCGCACCGTGGACATCGGCAGCGCGCGGACGCCGGCGTCGAGCATGCGCAGCTGATTGAACCGCGTCTTCGACGCTTCCTGCGATCGACTGTACCCGGTGAAGTACCAGCGCTCGCCCGCCACGCGCAGCAGCACGACCGACGCCAGCGCCGTCGTCCAAAGCGCCGCCGTGTGGAGGAGATCGCGTTCGCCTCGCAGCGTCGAGAACAGCGTCTCCCCCGCCCAGAACGACGGCAACAGCGGCGTCATGGGCGACTGCAGCGCCGCGAAGAATCCCGTGAGATCGGGCAGCGATTCGACGTGCAGAAGCTGCTCGGGCCGGATGACGCGCAGGAGAATGACGAGGCTGGCGCCGAACAGCAATCCCATGAGCATCAGGAGATCGCGCGCCCGCCGCGCCGGAAACGTGTTCACGAGCAGCATCGTCACGGCCGTGCCGGCCGCGACGGGGATCACGGCGAACGGCGCGATGGTGAGAATCGCCATCACGTAGAACCACGGGCCCGCGCACCGCGCCGAGCCGATGCCCATCAACACGGGCGTCAGAAAGATCACCACCATCCACGACGCCTGCGCCACCGTGCGCAGGAAGCGCGCGTGAAACAGCCGGCGCGTCGCGACCGGCGCGGCAAGCAGCAGCCGCAGATCGTCGGCGAGAAAGAATGTTGAAAGCGCCGTGACGACGCCGCTGAACGCGAGGAAGGAAAGAAACGTGAGGAACAGCCACGACAGCCCGATGCGCAGCAGGTAGTCGCCGATCTCCGCGTAATCCTCGAGCTGCCCCGTCAGCCACGACGCACCCTGAAACAGCGCGACGAAGACGACGAGGCCAATGCCGCCGAAGAGCACGCCGCGCGCGAGGTCGCCGCGCTCGCGCCGGAGCGCGCGGTTGCGCACGGACCAGACGTGCGGCAGCAGGAGGTACGTGAAGTCGTGGGTCATCAGATGACCTCGTCTTCGATCTCCTGCAGCCCGCTGCCGCCGGTCAGCTTGAGAAAGACCTCGGTCAGGTGGACGTCGCTGCCAGGGCCGCCGCCCGCGAGGCCGCGCAATTCGTCGACCGTCCCTCTCGCGATGATCTGGCCTTTGAGAATGATGCTGATGCGATCGCACATCTCCTGCGCGACTTCGAGCGTGTGCGTGCTCATGAGAATCGCCACGCCGTGCCGGCTCATCCTGCGGAACACGTCCTTGATGAGCCGCGCGCCGCGCGGATCGAGGCCGACCATCGGCTCGTCTACGACGACCGCTCGCGGCCGGTGAAGGAAGGCCGCACTCAAGACGAGGCGTTGCTTCATGCCGTGCGAGAAGCTCTCGACCAGCTCGTTCTCCCAGCGGCCCAGCTCGAACAGATCGAGCATCTCGTGTACGCGCTCGCCCACGCCGCTCCCGTCGATGCCGTAGAGCCCCGCATGAAAACGCAGGAACTCACCGCCCGTCAGCTTCTCGTAGATGAACGGCCGATCGGGAATGAATCCCAGCGAGGCCTTCGCCGCCTCCGGTTCGGTCGCGAGATCGTGATCGTTGACGACGATGCGGCCGGAGGTCGGCCGCAGCAAGCCGGCAATCATGCGAAGGGTCGTCGTCTTGCCCGCGCCGTTGGGGCCGAGGAAGCCGTGGATCTCGCCCGGCGCGACGTCGAGGCTGACATCGTCGACGGCCGTGAACGTTCCGTACCGCTTGACGAGATTCTTCAGCGCGATCATCTAGGGCTCACAGGCGCTCACCGGACGCTCCGCGGCGCCGGTTGCGACTTGCACAGGCAGCACGACTCGCGTCTGGGAATCGGAATCGCCAGGGGACCAAGATCCGCCGGCGGCTTGCCGACGAGAATCGGCGTCGAGTTCGGGGCGAGTTCCAGGTCCAGCACGCGCATTTTGAGTTTGCCGATGAGCGGCAGAATCATCGCCTGCTTCTCGAGGCCGCCGCGCGTGAAGCGCAGGTGCGTGCCGTCGGCCGGGAATTCGTTCAGCGTCGGATCGACCGGCAGCCACAACCCGCGGTTCGATCCTTCGTCCAGGTACACCTCCGGCCACGCGTGGTAGTAGACCGCGCCGTGGATGGAGACCATGCCGACCGCGATGCGCGACGGGATGCCGAGCGCGCGCGCCATGGCGACGTAGAGCGCCGTGTGCTCGTTGCAGTCGCCGACGCGCGTGCGGAGCACTTCACGCGCGGACGGCAGGCTGACCGTCGGCTTCTTGTCGAGAATCGCGTTGACGTACCGCGTCAGCCGCTCGGCGCGATCGCGCGTGTCCGTGATGCCGCGGACCGCGACCTGGGCCTCCGCGACGATTTCCGGCGCGTCGCTTTCGATGAACGCCTCGGCCGCCAGATACTTCGCCGCCTCCGGATCGGCGCGGCCGGCCGTGAAGCTCTGCGGATCCCGGATCTCGACGGTCGAGCCGGTGAACGTCTGGCCGACGCCATTGAGATCGACGCCATCGAAGCCCGACAAGTCCGCGTCGCTGAGCTGCAGCCGTAGACGTCGCACGTCGCGCGGCTCGTCTATCCGGCGGCTGGCCAGCGGCACGACCGCGGCCGCGCGCAGCAGATCCGACTGCACGCCCCGCGACACCGCCATCGCCTGCGCCCGCTCCGCCGTCTCGCGCGTCGTGATCAGCCCCATCGGGCTCTCTTCGCGCAGGACTTCTCCGGTGTCGGTGACCCAGGACGTCGTCCGCAGCCCCGCGAATTCCATTTCAACGTGGAACGCCGGAATGGGCGTCGTCACACCCGGGACGAACTCGCGTTTGCCCACGCGCACGATGACGGGCGCGTTGCGCAGCGTCGCCGGATCGAACACGGTCCACTCGTAGCGGGCACCGGAGACGAGGCCGCCGTTGGCGAGCCGCCGGGACAGATTCAGCGACAGCGCCGGCGGCTCGGGCAGATCGCGATCTTCGGTCCGCGTGCCGCTCGGAGTCCTCACGCTCAGCGTGAGATGGCGGTCGTTCACCTGGCCGCGAACGACGACGGGACCCGTGCCGGGATCGAGCGAGAACTCGAACGCGCGCAGCGTGAAGTTCGCGTCGACGCGCGCCGTCGTATGAATCGTCGCGGCCGTCGTCGCACCGAGCATCGCCATCTGCAGGCGGCCGTCTTCTTCCAGCTCGAAGCCGTCGTATTTTTGCACGATCTGACTGACCGTAAAGCCAATCTTCTCGCCGCGGTAGTACACGCCCCGCCACTGCGCGCCGGATCCGTAGCGCGCGAGATCGGTCGCGAGGCTCGCCGACGCCTGGACGTACGATCGGTTGATCAGCACGGCGAGCACCGCGACCCAACCGGCGAGGATGAGGATGGAGACGGGCCGCGTCACGGAGCGAGGCAGCGGGCGAAGGAACATCCTCATATATTCATTCCGACCAATTCAGACGATTGGCGATCAACTCACCGACCATTCTGTCGCCTTTCACGCTCAGGTGGGCCAAATCGATGAACAACTCCGCCCGCCGAGTTTCCCCGAGCGCCTCGATGGTGTCGAGGATGTTGATGACCGGGATGTTGTTCTCGCGACACAGGTCGATCGTATAGGAGACCACCATGCGCTGGTTGAGGGCGCTGATCTCGGAGGCGTCGTAGACGTAGTGCCGATCCGCGCGCAGTCGATCGAGCAGTGCCGCGTCGGCGCGGTAGTCAAACGTGTCGGTTCCCTTCCACATTCTGGGGAAACGGGCGATCTGCGTCACGAACACGAAACGGGATCCGCTCGCGCGCACGTCGTGCGCCAGCCCGGTGAAGTTTTTGCGGAGCGCCCGCAGATCGCTTTTCCAGAAGTGCTCCTCGCGGGTCGAGAGAAACGCGAACTTCTCGACCAGGTACGTGTACAGCAGCGATCGGTAGTACAGCGCCTCGTGAAGCTGGTTGCGAAGCACGCCAATCTTCTCGTTGACGCGAGCCCACTTCACGTTCGTCGTTTGTTCGTTGAACCCCTCGTAATACAGGACGAGATCGGGCGAGAACCTGTTGATCCAGGTACGCCAGTACAAGAGAATGCGCTCGCTCTCGAAACCCGCTTTCCCCGCATTGACGACCGTAATCCTCTTCCCCTCATGCGTCGGCGGCACGACACGCTTGAATTGCGCCGTCATCATCTCGGCGTCGGACTGGACGTCCTCGACCGTCGACCCGCCGACGAACACGATGCGGTACTCGTCTCCGGGCTTCTGCTGTGTCACGTGATCGCCGCGGAAGCAGTTGTCGTCCCACGTCCGCGGCATTTCCTGGTGCAGCTCGCTGCTGTACACCGTCTGGTCGACACAGGTCTTTTTCCATTTGAAGGCGATCTGGTTCTTCGAGGCAGTCTGGTCGGTCAGCGCGGTTGAGTTGGTCGATGTTGTCTGGTCGGCGGACGCCGTCTGGCTCGTCGGCGCGGCCTGACGGCTCGATGGCGCGAGGTCGGTCGATGCCCGCTGAGGCGTCGACGTCGTCTCATTGGGTGGTGCAGCCTGACGACTCGATATCGTGGATGGCGCCGACAAAGGCCGGTCGACAGACGAAGCGGCGCTGTGGTGCGACGACCTCCGGCTCGGTGGCGGCACGAATGTGTCGGGCGCGTCGGGCGCCGCGTAACCATGCCTATCAACGACGGTCGTCAGATAGGTCCAATCGTGATTGTGCGCGAAGAAGTACCTGACGCGGACCGCGGCCTCCCCGGCCAACAGAGCGAGAAATGTCGGGGACAGGGCGAGCGCGATGAATTTGAACGAGAACACGCGCATCCGGCTGACGCGAGCCGCCGGCGATTCACGAGGATCGGGGAGCATCAGGACCTCCGGCGCTGATGACAACCTGACTCGACGACTATAATTCGGTTGCGACGCGGAGCGGCGGCGAGCCCGTGCCGCGACTTTGATTTACTCGCCGTAAACTGTCAAGATGGAGGCGGGAGCCAGGCGCGGCAGCGATGACCACGGTGCTCGGCATCTCGGCATTTTTTCACGACAGCGCGGCCGCCCTCGTCATCGACGGCGAGATCGTCGCGGCCGCTCAGGAAGAACGCTTCTCGCGCGAGAAGCACGATGCCCGGTTTCCCAAACGGGCGATCGATTACTGCCTCGCTGAAGGCGGCCTGCGGCCGGAAGACGTCCAGTACGTCGCGTTCTACGAGAAGCCACTCGTGAAGTTCGAGCGGCTGCTGGAAACGTATCTCTCGTACGCGCCGAGCGGCTTTCGGAGCTTCTCCACGGCATTGCCCGAGTGGCTCAAGCGCAAGTTGTTCATGCGACGAGTCATCACCCAGGCACTTGGCGGCGCGCTTCGATCGCCACTCGTATTTCTGGATCATCACGAAAGCCACGCGGCAAGCGCATTCTTCCCGAGCCCGTTCGAACGGGCAGCCACTCTCACGCTCGACGGCGTCGGCGAATGGAGCACGGCCACGCTGGGTGTCGGCGAAGGTTCCCGGATCGTCCTCGACCGGCAGCTCCAGTTCCCACACTCCCTCGGGCTGCTGTATTCCGCATTTACCTATTACTGCGGTTTCACCGTGAACAGCGGCGAGTACAAGCTGATGGGGCTTGCGCCGTACGGAAGCCCGACGTATCTCGATGCGATCTACACGCACCTTGTCGATCTGAAGCCCGACGGCAGTCTGTGGCTGGACATGGACTATTTCAATTACTGCCGGGGCTTGACGATGACGGGGCCACGCTTTGACGCGCTGTTCGGCGGTCCGCCTCGCCAGCCTGAGGCAGCCATCGAGCAACGTCACATGGATCTGGCGGCCAGCATTCAACGACTCACCGAGGACTGCCTGCTGCGAATCGGGCGCCATTTGCATCAGCGCACCCGAATGACGAATCTCGTCATCGCGGGAGGCGTCGCGCTCAACTGCGTCGCGAACGGCCGACTGCTACGGGAGGGACCGTTCGAGAACATCTGGATCCAGCCGGCCGCGGGCGACGCGGGAGGCGCGCTTGGCGCCGCCTTGTTCGTGTCGCATCAGTTAGCCGGCGTGCCGCGGCGCATCACCGTGCCGGATGCCCAGAAGGCGAGCTATCTCGGCCCGGCGCACCCGACCGAGGCCATCGACGCGGTGCTGCGCGAACACCATGCCCGCGGACACCGCTTCGATCGTGAATGCGATTTGCTGGACGACGTGACCAACTTGCTGGTGTCCGGCGACACCGTGGGATGGTTTCACGGTCGGTCGGAGTTCGGCCCGCGAGCGCTCGGCGCGCGAAGCATTTTGGGCGACGCCCGGTTGCCGGACATGCAGGCGAACATCAACAAGAAGATCAAGTTTCGCGAGAGCTTCCGGCCGTGCGCGCCGTCCGTGCTGCGCGACCGTGCGCACGAGTGGTTCGCTATTCGGCCAGACGAGGATTTGCCCTACATGCTGACGGTCGCGCCCGTGCTCGAATCGCGACGCGTTTTGCTCTCCGCCGAGGATGCGGCTGCCCTTGCGCACGATCCCGATCTGGTTCGCCGTCTGAACATTCAGCGCACCACGGTGCCCGCGGTGACGCACGTGGACTACAGCGCGAGGTTGCAGACCGTCGACGCGCGTCACGGCCGATACTATCGGCTGCTTCGCCGATTCCACGAGAAGACCGGTTGTCCGATGCTCGTGAACACGAGCTTCAACCTGTCGTGGGAGCCGATCGTCGAGACGCCGGGCGAGGCCTATCACACCTTCATGCAGTCGGCGCTGGACGCGTTGGTCATCGAGGACGTCGTCCTTCGGAAGCACGAACAGCCGCTCGGCTTGGAGCTGTGGACACCGAACGCTTCGGAGCCTGGGTCGTCGAGCCCGTGGTTGGATCCGGTCAGCGGCGATCCCTTGGCCGTGACGCGCACGCAGGCCACAAACCCGCGCACGGGCGTGTCGTATCTCGTGCAGGAAGGCATCCCGCGACTGTTCGTGCCCACCGACCCGACCCAGTTAGCGGGACGGGACGTCACCGAGATCGTCAAGCAGTTTTACGAGACAAACCCGTTTCCGAACTACGACGACCTCGACACGCCTCGAGCGCTTCTGGAAAAGGCGCGAGCGGGATTGTTTGCGCGGTTGTTGAACGAGCAGATTCCGTACGACGCGCGCGTGTTGGAAGTCGGGTGTGGAACCGGGCAGCTGACGAACTTTCTCT
>JACPZV010000007.1 GCA_016195295.1 Acidobacteriota bacterium | reverse complement strand
CTCGAGGCGGGGCGGCCGATGCACGAGGCACTGACGGCAAACGTGTAAAGTTCGGGGGCCGCAGCAGGAGGCCGCCGTCACAACACCTTCCACCACGGCGCCGCCAATGCGCCCGGGGCGAGCCACTCGATCGCATCGCCGGTGTGCAGCACCAGCCCTGGGCGACACCGCCGGTCGTACTCCTCGCGGAACGTGCGAAGGTGTTTCGCATTGCCGGATCCTGACGCCAGCCACGGTGGTCGCACTTCCCGATCCGGAAACGGCGCGTCGATGACGTTTGACGATTTCGATCTGTGATTCCGTCACGAAAAGGAAGGCGCAGTCGACCTTACGAGTGCGCGAAGCAACGCGGCGCGATCGCGCGCCTCAAATTCCTCTTCCGCCAGGAGCATTTCCTGTTTCTTCGGGTCAACTTGTTTGGGATAGCCGTCGAGCGCGACGTTGTGAACCGTGGGCATGTCGCTGCCCCGCGCCAGGACCGCGACACCTCGTCCTCGCGCGACAGTGTGGGCGTCCCTGCGTCTGGTCATGCTTGGCGCCGCGCCGCGGGCGGTGCCTGAAGCGCGAAAAAGAGCTGGCGTTCGACCCACGTGGTTACGGGTAGACTTTCGGCTTCAGCGCGCGTGTAGATACCGACGAGCAGGTCAACGGGCAGTCGCCAGCTCACGGTCTTTCGCGCGGTCATGCGTTTTCTTGGCCGGCCGGCCCCTTCTCTCTTGCCCCCTCTCACTCAGGTTCTTCTCCTCTCTGCTCTTTCTCGCGATCATCCCCTGCTGGACCCCGAGCTGAAGGGACATATCTTTCAGCGCGAGATAGAGCGGGCTCTTGAGCACCTCCAGGTGGGAGGTCCGCCCGCGGTACAGAGCTGACATCATCCCAAACGCGAAAGCGTCGAAAGCGAGCCACGGCGTGTTCTGCATGAATTTCCGGAGCGCAGTGCGGTAGAAGGTTCTTTCGCTCTCATTCAGGGCGCTCAAATCGATTTCAAGTTCCGTGTTAGCGTTCAAATATTTCATTGTCACACTCAAAAGGCCACCAGAAGGCGGCTTCAATCTTCAGGAAATCAAGTCAAACGTTACCGGATGGTAGTCGAGGTACATCACGTCCTGCCTGAATCTACTGCGTGCCTCCTTTAGGAAAGCGTAGATCCGCTCCAGGTCCTCTTCATAAACAACCGCGATGATCCAGCGGCAGAGCTCGGTGTAGCCCTCCCAATGGCCCAGGGTTTGGCTGGGCTCGTTGTATGCGCCGCCAAGCGTCTCCTGGAGGGCGTCGTACCACCAAGACCACGTCTCTTCTTCGAAAGTGTTTCCATTGTTATCGAGAATCGGAAACAACATCGTCACCTTGATTCGGTTCGTTCTCGCCATCCTCTTCGCCCCATACCAGTACCTCCACGAGAAATAATAGCGTCCATATTTGAAAATGTCAAGACATTTTCAAAAGACCGAGCCCCGGCCCCGGTCGGCGCGCGCGGCATGGGCGAGTCGCCGGTCGGCGCCGGGTTCGGCGCGGTCGTGAACGCGATTTCGGCGGCCGTGGGCGACGAGCGACGAGGTCTTCCGTCGCGCGCCGGTCACGGCCGACAAGATCCTGATGGCGCTCGAGGCGGGGCGGCCGATGCACGAGGCACTGACGGCAAACGTGTAAAGTTCGGGGGCCTCAGCAGGAGGCCGCCGTCACAACACCTTCCACCAGGGTGCGGCCAGCGCGCCCGGGGCGAGCCACTCGATCGCATCGCCGGTGTGCAGTACCAGCCCGGGGCGACAGCGCCGGCCGTATTCTTCGCGGAACGTGCGAACGTGTTTCGCATCGCCCACCCGCGGCTTGGCGGTGGCCTTCACTTCGATGGGAAGCAGCGTGCCGCCCGCCTCGATGACGAAGTCAACTTCCTCATTGGTGGCCGTACGCCAGTAGAGCACCTCCGGGCGATCGATCCTGACGTCCCGCCACGCGAGCAGGTCGTTCAACACCATATTCTCCAGATGGCAGCCTGCCGGGTCGCCGAGGCCCGCCAGATGGAGCGCAAGCCCGGTGTCGGCCCAGTAGACCTTCACGGTTTTGATAATGCGTTTCGTGCGATTCACGGCATAGGGATGCAGACGGACAAGTTGATAAGAGGTCTCGAGTAGATTCATCCACCGGTGCACGGTTGGCTGTGGCAGTGCCACGTCGCGGCCGAGCTCGGCCTGATTCAGCAGCTGTCCCAGACGGAGACATACCGCTCGCATGAGACGGCGGAGGTCGGGCAGCGAGGCGATCGCCGACAGCTCCCGAAGGTCGCGCTCCAGATACGTTTGCACGTAGCCGGCGAACCAGGTCGCCCGCGAATCATCGGCGTGCAGATCGAGCGCGGGCACCGGGAACCCGCCGCGCCTGGCCAGCGCTCGCCAATCCTCGCGCGCGATCGGCTGCGCGGCAATCAGGTCCGGCCATTCGTCGTCCTTCGCATCGAGAAGTTCCTGCCAGATGCCGGCGCGTCCCATGCCCAGTTGCTCGCGCCGTGTCATGGGCCAGAGCGTCAGATACGTCGCGCGGCCGGCGAGTGTCTCCGAAACCTGGTGCATCAGCAGCAGATTCGCGGAGCCCGTCAACAGGAACCGGCCGGCGCGCCGGCGCCGATCGACCGCCCGCTTGACCGCGAGCAGGAGTTGCGGTGCGCGCTGCACCTCGTCCAGCGTCAGGCGCTCGGCACGGGCCACGAGATCGTCGGGCGCGTCGCTCGCCTGTTCGAGGACGTCGAGATCGTCGAGCGTGAAATAGGGCCGCTCGCCCCCCGGTGCGAGATCGCGGACGAGCGTGGTCTTGCCCGTCTGGCGCGCGCCGGTTACCACCGTCACCGGCATCACGCGGGCGGCGTGGGCCACCGCCGCGGCGGCCAGGCGTGGCAGCGCTGTCATTGCCGTGAATGATAATCATTCATGACGTGAATAGCAATGTCGCCGGCGCTCCCGAGAACGTTGCGCCGTCCGGCCGCGCTGGGCGTGAGTGGCGCTGCTCGTGCGGAGCGTGTTCGCGACGTAGTCCGGCATCGGTTGAAGTCATGGTAGGATCCATACCATGGTGACTACCATGGATGTGGCCGGGCGCCTCGTCATCCCGCGCGAGATCCGCCGCGAGGCCGCGCTCGAACCCGGCGTCCCGCTCGAGGTGCGCTGGCGCGACGGCGTCATCGAGATCGAACCGCAGCCCCTCGCGGTCACGCTCAAGCGCAAGGGG
>JACPZV010000006.1 GCA_016195295.1 Acidobacteriota bacterium | reverse complement strand
GCCGGGGCGCGACGAACTCGAAGGGACCGGAGATGGCGCAGCTCAACGCGCTGATGTCCATCAAAGCCGTGACGGGCAAGCTGCCGGTGAACCTCATCTTTATCGCGGAAGGCGATGAGGAGCGGATGGACATCGGCCTGCGCAAGTTCGTCAAGGATCATCCCGATCTCTTCGCCGGCGCCGACGCGATGTTCCACGGCGGCGGCCAGGGGCTTTCCGGCGGCGGCGGGATCTCCGGCGCGTCGGAAGGCTGCGTGTACATCGAGCTGACGACGAGCGGGAAGGCGTGGGGCCGGGGGCCGGTGCAGTCGGACATTCACGGCGCGAACAAGCGCGCGGTGGACAGCCCGGCGTGGCGTCACATCAAGATGCTCGCGTCGCTCGTCTCCAGCGATGGCAACACGCCGCTCGTCAAGGGTTTTACCGACGGCATGCAGCCGCTCAACCCCGAGGAGATCGGAATCCTGAAGCGTGGCGCGGAACGCGTGGACATGAAAGTCGCCGCCGAGAACCTCGGCGTCGCGCGCTACATCTCCGACGATCCGTTCACGATGCTCAGGATGGCGAGGGCCGGCGTCTCGTTCAACCTCGACGGCATCTGGGCGGGCAACATGTACGCGGGCGGCGCGGGCGCGATTCTGCCGAACAAGATCACGTCCAAGCACAACATGCGTTACGTGCCGAAAATGGACGGGCTCGAGATGGTGAAGCGGATTCGCGAGCAGCTCGACCGCAACGGCTACAAGGACGTCGAGATGAAGGTGATCGGCGACGTCCCGTGGTCCAAGATGTCGTACGACACGGACATCGCCCGCTCGATCGAGCAGATGTACGACAGCTTCCACATCTCGTACTCGCAGCCGTCGCCGCACGAGTCGATTCTGAGCGGCGGCTACTGGCCGTCCTACCTGTTCGGCAACGGTGAGGTGGGGCAGCGCGTCGCGCCGGTGTCGATGCCGATTGCCGGCGGCGCGGCCGGCCACGGCGGCAACGCGCACGCGGCCAACGAGTACTACGTCATCGAAGGCGCGGGCAAGGTGTACGGGATGGCCGGCGCCGAAAAGTCGATCGCGACCATCGTCTACAACTTTGCCGGGAAGAACGGCACGCCCAAACCCCGGACGACGAACTAGTGGCGCTCATCAGCCTTCGGGGTCTGACGAAGACCTACAGCGTCGGCGACGTGGCGATCAAAGCGCTGCGCGGCATCACGCTGGAGGTCCTGCCGGGCGAGTTCGTGTCCGTCGTCGGGCCGTCAGGATCGGGCAAGTCGACGCTGATGCACATCGTCGGATGCCTCGACAGTCCGACCAGCGGTCAGTACCTGCTGAACGGCCGCGACGTGTCCCGCTTGTCCGACGACGAGCTGTCGGAGGTGCGCAACAAGCAAATCGGCTTCGTCTTCCAGGGGTTCAATCTGCTGGCGCGGACCTCGGCCGTCGAGAATGTCGAGCTGCCGCTGTTGTACTCGACGACGGATCGAGTACCGGCGTCGGAGCGCCGGCGCCGCGCGCTGGCCGCGCTCGCGGTGGTCGGGCTGGACGATCGGGCGACGCATCACCCGAATCAGTTGTCGGGCGGCCAGCAGCAGCGCGTGGCGATCGCGCGCGCGCTCTTGAACAGTCCCTCGATCCTGCTCGCCGATGAGCCGACCGGCAACCTCGACAGTCGCACCAGCCTCGAGGTGATGGACTTGTTCCAGCGGCTGCAGGACGAGCGCGGCATCACCATCATGTTGATCACGCACGAGGCGCAAGTGGCGGAGTACGGGTCGCGCATCATCCGCTTCAAAGACGGACACATCGTGTCCGATCGGCCGAACACGGCGCGACGCGGGGTCGACGGCGCGGCGTTCGACCCGGCGGATGAAGTCGAGGCGACGGCCGGGTGATTCGAGGAGGACGCGTGACGCTTCCAGTGAGTCTGGCGGTCGCGTTGAGGGCGCTCGGGCGCAACCGGCTGCAAACGGCGCTGACGATGCTCGGCATGACGATCGGCGTGGCGGCGGTCCTCGCGATGATCGCGCTGGGCACCGGTGCCGAAGCCGCGATCGATCAGCAGGTCCGCGCCGCGGGCATGAACCTGATCGTCGTCACGGCCGGCAACTACAAAATCAAGACCGAGGACGATTTCGGCGGCGTCATCGACCATCAGGCCGCGTTCGCTCCCGATCGCGCGCCGTTCCGGCTGGCGCCGGCCGTCTGGCGTCCGGACGACGCTCCGGTGTTCCGGCTGATCGGGCATCCGGAAGACGATCCGATGGAGAAGCACAATCATCCGACCGCGAGCCAGCGTCTCGGCGACACCGAAGCGGGCCTGGGGTCGGCCGCGACGCTGACGTCGGCGGACGCCGAGGCCATCCGCCGGATTCGCGGCGTGCAGTACGTGGCCGAGGGTCTTCATCAGAACGCGCACGTCGCGTTCGGCGCCAAGCGCTGGTTCACGCGGCTCCACGGCACGGACGTCGAGCTGCCGTCGATTCGCCGGGCCTGGACGTTTTCGTCCGGGCGGTTTTTCTCGGCGCGCGAGCAGCGAAACCGCGCGCAGGCGATCGTCCTCGGCAACGTCGTCGCGCAGACACTGTTTGGCAATGAGGATCCGGTTGGCCGCGACGTGATCATCTGGAAGCAGGCCTTCCGCGTCGTCGGCGTGATCGGCAACTCGAGCTGGATGGTGGCGGCTGCGAAGGGCGACGACCAGTTCGACGCGGTCTACGTGCCGTACACGACCGTGCACGCGCTGCTGAACCTGTCGAAGCTGAACGACATCACGATCACGTCGGCGTCGACGGGCGACGTGACGCGCGTGGCGAAGGAGGTCACCGAGCTGCTGCGCGCGCGCCACGGCATCGGCGTCAGGAACCCAGACGACTTCACGGTCACCACGCAGGCGCGAGAGGCGCTGGCGAAAGGCAGTCTGCGCCCGGAAGTGGCGCGCGCCGTCGTCGGCAACGTCGCCGGCCTCGAGAAGGTGACGCTCGAACAACTGGGCAAGACGCTCGACCGCGCCAGCCGCACGATGACGGCGCTGCTGGCCGCGACCGCCGCCGTTTCGCTGCTCGTCGGCGGCATCGGCATCATGAACATCATGCTGCTCTCGGTGACCGAGCGCACGCGCGAGATTGGCATCCGCCGCGCGGTGGGCGCGCGGGCGCGGGACGTCCTGCGGCAGTTCCTCGTCGAAGCGATGACGCTCGGTCTTGCCGGTGGCGGCGCCGGGATCGTCGTCGGGCTCGCGGCGGCGCTCGCGATTTCGCGAACGCTGCGCTGGTCGACCGCCGTCTCGCCGGGCGCGGTGGCGCTGTCGTTCGGCATCGCCGCGCTGGTCGGCGTGTTTTTCGGGTGGTATCCGGCGCGCCAGGCCGCGCGCGTGCACCCTATCGAATCGTTGCGCTTCGAATGATCCTCGTCAGCCTCCGCGTCGCGCTGCGCGCGTTCGGCCGCAACAAGCTCCGGACCGCGCTGACGATGCTCGGCCTCATCATCGGTGTCGGCGCGGTCGTGACCATGGTCGCGCTCGGCAACGGCGCGGGCCGCACGGTCCACGACAACGTCCAGTCGGCCGGCACGAATCTCGTTCACGTCAACGCCGGCAACTTCACACGCGGCGGTGAAGAATCGAAGATCGCCACCGGCCTCGGAATGGCGACGACGTTGACGCCCGCGGACGCGGACGCCATCGGGCGCGGCGTGACCGGCATCAAGCACTACGCGTCCGGCGTCAGATTCCGCGGCTGGATGACCGCCGGCGATCGCCGCTTCTACGGCCAGGTGATGGGGACCGACGTCGCGTGGCCGGCGATCTACGGCTGGTCCTTCGAGCGCGGACGGTTTTTCGGCGCGAAGCAGGTGAGCGGTCGTGAGCGGGTGGTCGTGCTCGGCCAGACGGTGCGCGACCGGCTCTTCGGCGACGGCGCGAATCCGGTCGGGCGCGACGTCGTGATTCGCGATCGCGCGTTCACGGTGATCGGCGTCTCGAGCTCGCAGGACGACGACCAGATCGAGATGGCCGTCGTGCCGTACACCGCGCTGCAGGACCTGCTGGGCATTCAGCATCTGCACACGATCACGATCGCGGCGGAGCAGGCCGGCGACGCGACGCGGCTCGTCTCCGACATCACGGCGCTGCTGCGCGAGCGTCACAAGGCGCACATCGAAGCCGCCGTCGCCCGGCTGCGCGCGAGCGGACTCGGCGGCAATCAGATGCCGAACGGCGCGGGGCTGACGCCGGATGATTTCACCGTGAAGTCGCAGGCGGCCGAAGCGCTGACGAAGGGTCTCTACACGTCGGTCGCGGCGTTCATCCTCGCCAACATGCCGAAGCTCGACGAAGTGAACATGGGCGAGATGGCGAGCACGCTGCAGCAGGCGGGCACGACGATGACGGCGCTGCTCGCCGGCATCGCCGCGATCTCGCTCATCGTCGGCGGCATCGGGATCATGAACATCATGCTGGTGTCGGTGAGCGAGCGGACGCGCGAGATCGGGATCCGGCGCGCGGTCGGCGCCAGGGCGCGCGACGTCCGCGCGCAGTTTCTCGTCGAGGCCGTCGCGCTCAGCGTGACGGGCGGAGCGATCGGCCTCGGCCTGGGGTTTGCCGCGTCCGTCGTGCTCACGCGTCTGCTCGAGTGGCCGACGGCGATATCGATCTCCGCCGTCCTGCTCGCGTTCGGCACGGCCGGTGCGGTCGGCGTCTTCTTCGGGTTTTATCCGGCGCAGCGCGCGTCGCGCCTGCACCCCATCGATGCGCTCCGCACCGAATGACGCAGTGCCGCGGCCGCGCCCGCGTCCTGCATGCGGGCCCAGATGATCCGTTGACCGCCGCGGAGTCGGGGGCACAGAATAGCTGATCGTAGGCCGCGCTATGCTTGCCGCACGGAGGGAGGGTTCCGGAGATGCGTTCAACGGTATTCCGTTTCCCGACACTCGTCGCACTGACGCTCGCGATGCCGCTGGCGTGGGCCGCCGGCGCCGCCGCTCAACGGCAGACGTCGCCCGCCGCCGCGAAACCAGCTGCCAAGGCGGCCGCCATCTCCAGGTCGTGGACTGTGCCGCGACTCCCCGATGGCCATCCCGACCTTCAAGGCGTGTGGACGAACAACAGCGTCACGCCGCTCGAGCGGCCCAAGCAGTGGGCCGGCAAGAAGGAACTGACCGACGACGAGCTGGCGGAACTGAAGACGCTGGCGGC
>JACPZV010000198.1 GCA_016195295.1 Acidobacteriota bacterium | reverse complement strand
GCGATGGGCCAGCCCGGCGCGCCGGTCAACATCTGGATGTGGAAGTCCGAGCGGCAGGCCGACCTGGAGCCGGCGTTCCAGGACATCGAGAAGCAGTACCCGAACATCGGCATCGACTCGTATCCCAACCTGCTCAAGTCGCCGATGGAGCAGCCGATGCGCAACGCGCTGACGCTCGACTCCGATCCGCGGTTCGTCACCGCCTGGGGCGCCGGCAACATCGTCGCCGATCCGACGCGGCGGAGCGCGGCCGAGGATCTGGCGGCGCAGGGATTCGGCACGCTGCGCGCGCACCCGAAGCAGGACCAGGCCGTCGCGGCCACCGGCGAGTACTCGACCGGCTCGTACCTCGTGCAGTTCACGCGTCCGTTCACCGGCCGCGGCCCCACGTCCGTTCGGCTGGCGCCCGGCGATCGCGTTCCGATTGCGTTCGCCGTGTGGAATGGCAGCGCGGGCGATCGCGACGGCAAGAAGTCCGTGACGATTTGGCAGGAACTGCTGCTCGAGAAGTGAGGAGGACGTCGTGAAGAGCCACCGCCCACCGGCCGCGCGGATCGAGATCCCGCGGCGGCAGTTTCTCCAATTCCTCGGCGTCGGCGCTGCCGTCTCTCTTAGTGGTCTCCAGGCGGCGTGCACGCTGCTGCAACCGGTCGACGACGGCAATCCGCTGGCCAGGAAGGTGTCGCGCGAGTGGGAGAAGATCTACCACGATCAGTACCGCTATGACTCCTCCTTTGACTGGGTCTGTTCTCCCAACGATACGCACGCGTGTCGCATCCGTGCCTACGTGCGCAACGGCATCGTCGTCCGGAGCGGCGCGACCTACGACTATCAGAAGTACGCCGATCTGTACGGCAACCACGCCAGCATCAACTGGAACCCGCGGCAGTGCGCGAAGGGCTACACGTTTCATCGCGTGCTCTACGGGCCGTACCGCCTGCGCCATCCGATCGTGCGCAAGGGCTGGAAGGCGTGGGCCGAGGCCGGCTTCCCCGAACTGACGGCGGAGAACAAGGACAAATTCCTCTTCACGCATCGAGGAGAGGACAAATTCCTCTTCACGCATCGAGGAGACGACGAGTTCATTCAGATCTAGTGGGACGACGCGTTTACGAATATTGCCGGTGCGCTCGAGGCGATCGCCCGTCGCTACAGCGGCGACGAAGGCAGCAAGCGCCTGCTGGCGCAGGGCTACCAGCCGGAGATGGTGATGCTGGGCAAGTACGGCATGTACCGCCTGAACAACTCGATGGCGCTGCTCGACGCGAAGATTCGCGGCGTCAAGGAGGAAGACGCCAAAGCGGGACGTAACTTCTCCAACTACACCTGGCATGGGGATCAGGCGCCGGGCCACCCGTGGGTACACGGCCTGCAGGCGTCGGACTGCGACTTCAACGATCTCAGGTTCTCGAAGCTGATCATCATGGACGGCAAGAACCTGGTCGAGAACAAGCTCACCGATTCGCACTGGTTCATCGAGTGCATGGAGCGCGGCGGCAAGATCGTCGTCATCTCGCCGGAGTACGGCCCGCCCTCGACGAAGGCCGACTACTGGATTCCGATCCGGCCGCAGACCGACGCGGCGCTCTTCCTCGGGATCGCGCGCCGGCTGATGGAACGCAAGCAGTACGACGAGGCGTTCGTCCGGCGCTTCACCGACTTCCCGCTGCTCGTGCGCACCGACACGCTCAAGCGCCTGCGCGCGCACGAAGTCTTCGCGGGGTATCGGAGCGCGCTGTCGCCAGATGGTCCGTCGATGAAGATCCAGGGCCTCACACCGGAACAGCACGCCACGCTCGGCGACTACGTCGTGTGGGACGCGAAGACGAACCGTCCGCGCGCGATCACGCGCGACGAAGTCGGCGACACGATGGTCAGGAACGGGATCGAGCCCGCGCTCGAAGGGCGCTTCCCGATCAAGCTGGCCGACGGCAAGACGGTCGAGTGCGCGACGCTGTGGACGCTCTACCAGGTCCATCTCAAGGACTACGACCTGAACACGGTTGCCGACATCACGCGCGCGCCGAAGGCGCTCATCGAACAGCTGGCCGAAGACATCGCGACGATCAAGCCCGTGGGCATCCATCAAGGCGAGGGGATCAATCACTGGTTCCACGCGACCGAGATGAACCGGGCCGCGTACCTGCCGCTGATGCTGACGGGCAACATCGGCAAGCCGGGCGCCGGTTGTCACACCTGGGCCGGCAACTACAAGGCGGCGCTGTTTCAGGGATCGCCGTGGACCGGCCCGGGGTTCAAAGGCTGGGTCGCCGAAGATCCGTTCCACCTCACGCTGGATGAAAACGCACAGGGCAAGGACATCCACGCCCACCCGTACACCAAGGACGAGGAACCGGCCTACTGGAATCACGGCGACAAGGCGCTGATCGTTCAGACGCCGAAGTACGGCCGCAAGAACTTCACGGGCGACACGCACATGCCCACGCCCACCAAGGCGTTGATCTTCAACAACGTGAACCTGATCAACAACGCCAAGTGGGCCTACGAGATGATCAAGAACGTTAATCCCAACATCGAGATGATCGTCTCGATGGACATCCAGATGACCGCATCGATCGAGTACGCGGACATCGCGCTGCCGGCCAACTCGTGGCTCGAGTTCGAGAACCTGGAAGTGACCGCGAGCTGCTCGAATCCGTTCCTGCAGGTGTGGAAGGGCGGCATTCCTCCGGTGTTCGACAGCAAGGACGACCTCGCGATTCTTGCCGGCATCGCCAAGGCGATGGCGGTCCGCACCGGCGACCGGCGTTTCGAGGACATGTTCAAGTTCGAGCACGAGGGCAAACGATCCATCTACCTCCAGCGCCTGCTCGACACGTGCACCACCACCAAGGGGTACACCGTCAAGGACATCATGGCGGGCAAGTACGGACCGCCCGGCGGCGCGCTGCTGAACTTCAGAACGTACCCGCGCATCCCGTTCTACGAGCAGGTGCACGACAGCGAGCCGTTCCACACCGACACCGGCCGGCTGCACGCGTACGCCGACGTGCCGGAGGCGATCGAGTACGGCGAGAACTTCATCGTCCACCGCGAAGGACCTGAAGCCACACCGTACTTGCCGAACGTCATCGTCAGCTCGAACCCGCTGGTGCGCCCGGACGACTACGGCCTCTCTCGAGCGGCCGAACACTGGGACGATCGAACGGTTCGCAACATCAAGCTCCCGTGGTCGGAGGTGAGGCAGACGAAGAACTTCCTGTGGGAGAAGGGATTTCAGTTCTACTGCCTGACGCCGAAGACGCGGCACCGCGTCCACTCCGGGTGGTCGAACGTCGACTGGCACATGCTGTACGACTCGAACTTCGGCGATCCGTACCGCCTCGACAAACGCGCGCCGTGCGTCGGCGAGCACCAGCTCCACATCAATCCTCAGGCCGCGCGCGATTTGGGGATCAACGATGGCGACTACGTCTACCTCGACGCGAATCCGGCGGACCGGCCCTACATCGGCGCGAAGCCGGACGATCCGTTCTACCGGGTCGCGCGGTGCATGCTGCGCGTCAAGTACAACCACGCGTATCCGTACAACATCGTGATGATGAAGCACGCGCCGTTCATCGCGACCGAGAAGAGCGTCCGCGCGCACGAAACGCGGCCCGACGGCCGCGCGCTGTCCGCCAACACCGGCTACCAGGCGAACCTGCGGTACGGCTCGCAGCAGTCGGTCACGCGCAACTGGCACATGCCGATGCACCAGACCGACACGCTGTTCCACAAAGCCAAAGCGACGATGGGGTTCATCTTCGGCGGCGAAGCGGACAACCACGCGGTCAATACGGTGCCGAAGGAAACGCTTGGGTAATGGCTGCTGAGCGAAGGCCATTACTCAATTACCCAATTACCCACTTACCCAATCGACCTGAGATTGGGGAGCTGCGCTGTGCCCTACAACGATCCTGAACCTGAAGATCCCCAGGAGCTCATTGGCGTTGAGCTGCCGGGCGACGAGACGGTCACGCGCGAGATGGCCGCGGCGTTCGCCGAGGAGTTCGCGCAACTGGGATTCACGCGACCGCAGATCCTCGCGCTCTTTCGGAAGGCCGAGTATTCGGGAGCGCACCAGGCCTGGACGCTGCTCGGCGAGGAGGCCATCACGCGGCTCGTCGACGAAAGCGTCAGCGTCTGGGGGCGGTTTACGTACGTGGTCACAGACGAAGCAGACGACGATGCCGGGACGCGGCCGCTGAGGTTCGTCCGGCCGAGGAGCTGAATCATGGCGACCGTGAAAAACTGGCAGCTCGGTCGCGACATGGACTACCCGTACGACGCGCGGTATCCGTCGCGGCAGTTCGCGTTCGTCTTCAACATCAACCGCTGCATCGCGTGCCAGAGCTGCACGATGGCCTGCAAGTCCACCTGGACCTTCAGCAAGGGCCAGGAACACATGTGGTGGGCCAACGTCGAGACCAA
>JACPZV010000197.1 GCA_016195295.1 Acidobacteriota bacterium | reverse complement strand
GCGGAGCGGACCGCCGGGCACGAGACTCGTCCGCTCAATTACGACCACGTTCCGGGCTGCACGTACTGCGATCCGGAAATCGGCAGCGTTGGACTGACCGAACAAGCGGCGAAGGAGCGCGGATACGACGTGCGCGTCGGGACGTTCCCGTTCGGCGTCCTGGGCCGCGCGAAGATCGCGGGTGAGACGGACGGGTTCGTGAAGATCGTGGCTGAGAAAAAGTATGACGAAGTGCTCGGCGTCCACATGATCGGGGCTCGCGCGACCGAGCTCGTGTCGGAAGCAACGGTGGCGCTGCGACTCGAATCGACCGTGGAAGAACTGATTCGCACGATCCACGCGCATCCGACGATGGCGGAGGCGATCGGCGAAGCGGCTCACGCCGTGCACGGCGAGGCAATACATTTGTGATTGAGGAATGCGGATTGCGGATTGACGCTGACTGTTCCGTGACCATTCCGCATTCCGCAATCCTCAATCCGCAATTCAGAGGTCCTTCATGCCGACTGATGTCGTGATGCCGCAGATGGGCGAGTCGATCGCCGAAGGCACCATCGTTCGCTGGATCAAGAAGGTCGGGGACGCCGTCGACCGCGACGAGCCGCTCTTCGAGATTTCCACGGACAAGGTGGATGCAGAGATTCCTTCGCCCGCCGCGGGCGTCGTGTCCGAAATTCGCGCCAGGGAAGGCGACACCGTGCCGGTCAACAGCGTGGTTGCGGTGATCGGCGCCGCAGGCGAAGTCAGGACGGCGTCACCTCCGCCGCCGGCGCCTGCACCGAAGGCGAGCCCGCCCAAGGCCGCACAGGAGGTGACGGCCGCGACCGGACCTCACGCGGAGTCCGCTGACGCGCTCCGCGAGCGATCGTCGCCGCTCGTCCGCAAGATCGCGAAGGATCATAACGTCGACATCTCGCGGATCCACGGGTCGGGTATCGCGGGCCGCGTGACGAAGGACGACATTCTCGGGTTCATTGGGCAGGAAGGGCGGGAGGGGCAGGAAGGGTCCGCCTTCGCCACGCAGTCGAACGCGGCTCCGGCGGAACAAGCAGCTCGCGTGCCTGTGAAGCCGGCGGCGGGCGATCGCGTCCGGGGGGCGGGGGCCCCCGGAGACGAGATCGTCAAGATGTCGGTGATGCGCAAACGGATCGCCGAGCACATGATCGTGAGCCGTCGGACGTCGGCGCACGTGCACTCGGTGTTCGAGGTGAACTTCGCGCGCGTCGCGCAGATCCGCGAGGCGAAGAAAGCCGAGTTCGAACGCGCCGGCGTCAAGCTCACGTATCTCTCGTTCATCGTGAAAGCGGCGGTGGACGCGCTGCGCGCCGTGCCGGTCGTGAACGCGTCCGTGGACGGCGACACGGTCATCTATCACAAGGACGTGAACGTCGGGATCGCCGTCGCGCTCGACTGGGGCCTCATCGTGCCGGTCATCAAGAACGCGGACGAGCGCAACCTGATCGGCATCAGCCGCGCGCTGTCGGATGTGGCAGGTCGCGCGCGATCCAAACAGCTCAAGCCCGACGAAGTGTCCGGCGGCACGTTCACGATCACGAATCCTGGCGTCTTCGGCGCGCTGTTCGGGATGCCGATCATCAATCAACCGCAGGTCGCGATCCTCGGCGTCGGCAACGTCGAGAAACGCCCCGTCGTGATAGACGAAGCCATCGCGATCCGGCCGATGGGATATCTCACGCTCGGCTACGACCACCGCATCATCGACGGCGCCGTGGCTGATGAGTTCATGGCGCACGTCAAGCGATCGCTCGAAAACTGGGATCCGGCGCAAGTCTGAGAAGGGTGGGTGGGGCGGGTGAGCCAGGTAGGGCAGGTGGGGCACGTGAGTCGTGCCCTGGACGTCCGCCGCCTCGGCTTGATCCCGTACGCCGACGCGCTCGCGATGCAGCGTGCGCTGGTCGAGGATCGGCGCGCCGGACGCATAGACGATCTCCTGCTCCTCGTCGAACACCCACACGTCCTGACGCTCGGCGTCCGCGGCGATGGCGGGCGTTCCCACATTCTCGCCACCGCGGACGCCTTGGCGGCCCAGGGCATCGACGTGCACGAAACCGGCCGCGGCGGCGACATCACCTATCACGGCCCCGGACAGATCGTCGGCTATCCCATCATCGACTTGAAACCCGATCGGTGCGACGTCCATCGCTACGTGCGCGATCTCGAGGACGTTCTGATGCGCACGGCCGCTGACTACGGGATCGACGCGGGTCGTATCGACGGCCTGACCGGCGTGTGGGTGGGTCACGAAAAGTTGGCGGCGATCGGCGTGCGCATCGGGCGCTGGATCACGAGTCACGGGTTCGCGTTCAACGTGACGACTGATCTCGAGTACTTCGATCTGATCGTGCCGTGCGGCATCGCCGATCGCGGCGTGACGTCGCTCGCGCGATTGCTCGGCCGCCACGTCGATCGCCGCGACGTCGAAGATCGCATCGTCGCGCACTTCTGCGACGTCTTCGGGCGCACGATTCCCTGAGCCAACCGTCCGTTTTCGGACACGACGGACGGCGGGTCGTTTCCGCCCGGCCACGTTGTCCTACGGAAGGAGTTGTCCTACGGAAGTAGGGCGGGTCCTTCTGGACCCGCCACATCGTTCTTACAAAAGGAGATAGTTCACGTG
>JACPZV010000227.1 GCA_016195295.1 Acidobacteriota bacterium | reverse complement strand
GAGGATCTGATCGCCTTGAACGCGCTCTATCGTCCGGGTCCGCTGCGCAGCGGGATGGTGGACGACTTCATCGCGCGCAAACAGGGCCGGACCGAAGTGAAGTACGAGCTGCCCGAGCTCGAGCCGATTCTCGCCGACACCTACGGCGTCATCGCCTACCAGGAGCAGGTGATGCGCATCTCCAACGTGCTGGCGGGCTTCTCCCTCGGCGAGGCGGACATCCTCCGCAAGGCGGTAGGCAAGAAGAACGCCGAGGTGATGCAGCAGCAGCGCGCCAAGTTCGTGGAGGGCGCCAGGAAGCACGGCGTCGGCGAGCGGAAGGCCACGCACATTTTCGATCTGATGGAACATTTTGCGGGGTACGGCTTCAACAAGTCGCACTCGACCGCCTACGCGCTTCTCGCGTACCAGACGGCGTACCTGAAGGCGAACTATCCCTGGTACTTCGCGGCGTCGCTGCTCACGATCGAAGCGCAGAACACCGACAAGCTCGCCCTGTATCTCGGCGAGAGCCGTGACCGCGGGATTCCGATCTTGCCGCCGGACCTCAACCAGAGTCAGATGCGCTTCACCGTCGAGCCGGAGCGCGGTGTTCGGTTCGGCCTGACCGCGATCAAGAACGTCGGCGAAGGCGCCATCCAGTCACTGCTCGATGTGCGGAAGACGCAGGGGCGCATCACGTCGCTCCACGCGCTGTGCGAGGATCTCGATCTTCGCCTCGTCAACAAGCGGGTCTTCGAGAGCCTGGTCAAGGCCGGCGCCTGCGACTCGCTCGTCAAAGGCGACCCGTCACTCGAGGCGCTGCCGTCGGCGGCCCTGCGCCCGCGGCTGCTCGCGGCCATCGATGCGGCGTGCGAGCACGGGGCGCGCATGCAGCGCTCGAAGGACAGCGGGCAGGGGAACCTGCTCGGCGGGTTCGAGGACGACGCGGAGTCTCCGAAGCTCCTCGCGTTGCCGACGGCGACGCCGTGGAGCGAAACCGAGCAGCTCGGGTACGAGAAAGAAACGCTCGGCCTCTATTGGAGCGGACATCCGATCGATCGCTATGCCGGCGCCTTGAAGGACTTCGGCGCCAGATCGATTGCGGAGCTGAGTGAGGCGCAGGCCGCGAATCCGCGAGACAATGGCTGGGGCCCGAGCGGGCCCAAGCCGATCGAAGCCGAGACGAGCGTCGGCGGCATCGTGGCCGCCGTCCGCCAGCTCAAGACGCGGAAGGGCGATCGCATGGCTGTGTTCACGCTCGAAGACGCGCACGGCGGCATCGAGGTGATTGCGTTCCCGGAGGCCTTCCAGCGCAGCGCGGACTTGATCGAAACGGGCACGCTGGTGCTGGTGCGCGGCAAGCTGGAGCGAGACGAGGAGTCGATGCGACTGCTGGCGGCCGAGGTCGCGTCGCTCGACAGCCTGCACGCGCGCCTGGCGCGCGAAGTGGCGATTCGATTGAGGAAGCCCGTCGATCGCGAGATGTTCGAGGCGCTCGGTGAGATCTTCTCGCGACACCGCGGGGACCGGCGCGTGTCGTTCGAGATCGAGGTGCCGGCCCGGCCGACGCCGATTCGCGTCCGCGCGGACGTGTCGTCGCAGATCCGCGTGCGACCGTCACCGGCGCTGATCCAGGAAGTCGAGCAACTCGTCGGCCCGGGCGCCGTGGAGCTTCGCTGACGACATGCCTCCAGAGACTCTCGAGTTCGAGGAACCGATTGCCGTTCTGCTGAAGGAGATCGACGCGCTCACGCGGCTGCCGCGCACCGACGCGCGCGATCGGGAGATCGAGGCGCTCGGGCGGCGTCTGGCGTCCGTGCGCGCGAGTTTGTATCGATCGCTGACGCCGTGGCAGCGCGTGCTCGTCGCGCGGCATCCCAACCGACCCGGGCTCGAAGATTTCATCCAGCGGCTGTTCACGGGGTTCGTCGAGATTCACGGCGATCGCCGCTTCGCAGACGACCACGCGATCATGACCGGCTTCGCCGAGTACAAAGGCCAACCCGTGCTGCTCGTCGGCCACGTCAAAGGCGGCGACACGAAGGAAAAGATCTTCAGGAATTTCGGCTACGCGCGTCCCGAGGGCTATCGGAAGGCGCTTCGGGCCATGCGCCTCGCCGAGAAATTCCGGCGGCCGATCATCGTGTTCGTCGACACGCCGGCGGCGTATCCCGGCATCGAGTCCGAGGAGCGCGGTGTGGCCGAGGCGATCGCCGTCAACATCCGCGACATGATGATGCTCGACACTCCGATCATCGTCATCGTCAGCGGCGAAGGCGGCAGCGGCGGCGCGCTCGGGATCGCCATCGGCGACCGCGTGCTGATGCAGGAGTTCGCGATTTACAGCGTCATCCCGCCGGAAGGGTGCGCGGCGCTCGTCTGGCGCGACGCGTCGAAGAAGGCGGAGGCCGCCGCCGCCCTCAAGTTGACGGCGCCCGATCTCCTCGACTTCGGAATCGTCGACGAGATCGTGAGCGAGCCGATCGGCGGCGCGCACACGGATCCAACCGCCGCGGCGCAATGCGTGGACGACGTCCTGACCCGGGCGCTTGCAGAAGTGACGGCGATGACCGCTGAAACGCGTCTGGCGAAGCGATACGAGAAGTTCAGGAACATGGGGAGGGCGGGGATTGATTTCGTGGAGGAGGGGTAGGGACTACTCAGATGGGTCAGTCGGGAATTCGCCCGCTGAATAGACACAAAGGACACCAAGGACACAAAGGAAGGGAACGCAGGAGTCGTTCAAAGCTCGCTTTCCGGTCCGATGATGATCCGACGGATGCCTTGGCGCATGTGTGGAACGTTGAAGTTCAGGAGCAGCCCGAGCTTGAGGCCGCTGAGCCTTAGGTAGGACAGCACTGATTAGGCAATTCTCAACGATGAAATCGACCCGGTAAGCGGTCGGGAGCTCTACTGTTTTGTAGACCAGAGGCAATCGGACTTGATGTTGCACCTTCAACCCAGCAGCCGTGAGTTCGTACAACATGCAGGCGCTCACGGTGCTCTCCAACATTCCCGCGCCGAGCGCGCTGTGAACCTCCATCGCGGCGGTGATCACGGCGCGACTCGCATCGTTGGCACGCATCGATTCTTCCTTTGTGTCCTTCGTGTCCTTTGTGGTGAATCAGGGTGGAAGCAAACACCGGGCCGCGCGCATGATTAGCCCTCGCTGGGATTTGCTGCCTGTTGATGAATCCGCGTCGACGACGTTGGCGGCGGCCCTTGGCCTCGAGCCGACCGTCGCGCGTTTGCTTTGTCAGCGTGGGTTGTCGGAGCCAGAGGTCGCGGAACGCTTCCTGAATCCGTCCCTCGATCACCTCCACGATCCGATGGCGCTCGCCGATATGCGCGTGGCAGTCGATCGCATCATGGCCGCGATCGCGCGCCGGGAGCGCATCGCCATCCACGGCGACTACGACGTCGATGGCGTGACCTCGACGGTCATTCTCCGGCGGGCGCTCGAGTTGCTAGGCGCCGACGTCGTGCACTTCATCCCCGAGCGGCTGCGTGACGGCTACGGGCTTCAGCCGGCGGCGATCGAACGACTGCACGCGGACGGCGTCGCGTTGGTCGTGTCGGTGGACTGCGGCATCCGGGGCGCGGACGCCGCGCGGAAGGCACGCGAACTCGGCGTCGATCTCATCATCACGGACCACCACGAGCCCGGCGCGGACTTGCCGCCGGCGCTGGCCGTCATCAACCCGAAACGCCACGACTGCCACTACCCCGACAAATACCTCGCAGGCGTCGGCGTCGCGCTGAAACTCGTCCAGGCGCTCTGCCGTCGGGCGGATCGGGAGAGCTGGTTGCCCGGCTTCATCAAAGTCGCCGCGATCGGGACGCTCGCCGACGTCGTGCCGCTCGTCGGCGAGAATCGCGTCATCGCCAAGATCGGCCTCGATCTGCTTTCACGCGGTCCGCACAAGATCGGCCTGCGGGCGCTCCTCGACGTGTCGGGTCTCACCGGCAAGACCATCGACAGCTATCACGTCGGGTTCATGCTGGCGCCGAGAGTGAATGCCGCGGGTCGCATGAGCACGCCGGACCTCGCGACGCGGTTGCTGCTGGCGCAGGACGAAGCGATGGCCGAGGAAGTGCGACACCTCGCGCAGCAACTGGATGGCGAAAACGTCCGCCGCCAGGCCGAAGAGGCCGAGATCCTCGCGGCCGCCAAAAAAGCCGTTCAGACCGATCCGGAGATCGGCGCCCACTCGATCCTCGTCGTCGCGGGCGAGGGCTGGCATCGGGGCGTCATCGGCATCGTGGCGTCAAAGATGGTGGACGCCTTTCACCGGCCGGCCATCGTGCTGTCGGTTGAAGACGGCGTCGCGCAGGGCTCGTGCCGCAGCATCCCGCGATTCGACATGCTGGGCGCGCTCGAGCGGTGCGCGCCGCTGTTGATCCGGTTCGGCGGCCACAAGCAGGCCGCGGGGCTGACGCTGGAGGCGTCGCGCGTGAGGGAGTTCCGTCTCGCGGTCAACGCGGTGGCCGACGAAACCTTGGGGCCCGAGGATCTCATGCCGCGCCTGCGGATCGACGGCAGCCTGACGTTCCGCGGCATCACCGGCGGCGTGGCGGCGGGCGTCGCGTCGCTGGCGCCGTTCGGCGCGGGCAATCCGCGTCCGGTGTTTGCGGCGCGCCGCGTCGAGATCATCGATGGTCCGCGCAAGCTCAAGGAGCGGCACCTGAAAATGGCGTTGAAGCAGGAAGGCCGGATCTTTCGCGCGGTCGCGTGGCGCGCGGCCGAGCGCTACGACTATCTCACCGAGCACAAGGCCGCCCTCGACGT